>WJJO01000126.1 GCA_014729665.1 Caldifarciminota bacterium | reverse complement strand
CTTGTTCCGGGGATATAGGTTCGTTCCCATATACTGTGACCTTGTTCATTTGTTTTGAGCAAAGTTATGTCTTCAGGTAAGGACGCCGAAGAATCCAATGAACAAAGGTAGGTCGGGGTGCAGCCACTAAGTGCAAATCTCCAGTCATTCGTTTCCTGCACACAGGTTCCATCGCGATAGGAGCGAGTCCACAAGGTGTCACCTCCCTGGTTAAGTCTGATCAAACCAAAGTTAGCGAGACTTATGTATTGTCCGTCTGTTGTTTGTCGAATGCATCTCCCCTTGTCAGTATCTCCCCAATCTTTGCCTCCTTGGGTGTATGTCCAAAGTGTATCTCCCATTGAATCTGTTCGTATTATCCAACAGGCCGTTTTTTCGTCTTCAAAAGTAGTATCCCTTACAAGACCTGATACTATAAACCCACCATCCTCTGTTAGATCTATAAAATATCCCATACTGTAAGGCCAGTCATTAGAATGATATGTTTGCGACCAAAGACTGTCCCCATCAGGTGTAATTCGTAGTAACAAAAGGGATGATGGTGTTATTGTAGATCCGAAGAATCTTGTGGTTAATAGAATATAATCGTTACCAGCTAGTTGTTGAACACAATTCCCGTATCCGTTACCATAGGTACGTGTCCATGCTGTATCTCCATTCTCGTCGGTTTTTAGCAACCAGATTTGGGCTAACCCTGGGGTATACAAAGTCCCTGATATTACGTTGCCACCATCAATTGTAGATTGAACAAAATTTCCTTGTCCTGTTGAATCTCCGGTTCCAGCATAAGTTTTAGACCAGATGGTGTTACCCATTGAATCGACTTTTAATAACCAAAGAGCATAATCTCCGGGACCGTAGGTCTTTGTCATACCTGTAATAATATAACCATCATCTACTTCTTGTACGCACCGGAAATCGTCCCACTCTTCGGTATCGAAGATTCTTGACCATGTAACTGCACTAGCCATGCTTGCGGCCAGTAGTGTTATTAAAACTAAGCGTTTCATGTCTTCCTCCTAAAGTTCACCCCAACAAGTTGCGCCTGTTCTTTGAACAGGAACGCACCCTTGCCGGGGACCCCGTAGGGTTTGGTTTGTTGGTTTGTATTATTTGAATCACACTTTCTCCTAGTACTTGTTCCTCATTTCTCTTCATTCTTACATAATAATAAGCTTATATTGTAACTTGTCAATATCATCTTAAATATATTCTTCTATTCTGAACAGCTTACCCTCCCCGGGCTCGAAGACCTTCGTGAGATAGAAGTAGTCGCTGGTAGAGTCCTTGCCGAGTATTTCGTTTACCTCCGGGTCTCCGTACTCGGTAACGGCAAGCGAATCGCAGGACGAACAACCCATAGAAGTAAGACGCAGGATTATGGTGTCGTCGTTTTCCATCTGGGCTATTCCGTCCCGGTTGTCCACCATCAGGTACTTGGCCTTCCAGCTATCAAAACCCGGCTCAGGTTCAAAGAACCCGAGGTCTATGTAGTCGGAGTCGATCTTATTCGACAACCTGCGCTGTAAGCCTTTATAATAAAATGTTTTAATTAAATGAGTAAGCATTGGAAAACCTGCATTCTACGTCTGCTACTTCCTTTAGTTTACGACTTACACCTCTAGGCCGTGATAAACAAGCAGGATATCGTATTCTTTCAGTTGTATTTTACGGGTGATTAGTTTCCGGAACCCACATCGGCAACGTTAGCCCACTCCAACAGCAGTCCCGTGATCTGAAGCCTCTCCTCTACCTCGACTTCCTCGGCAGGATTAAAACAGAAGTGTCCGTCGGTCCAGGAAAGAGCGGCGTAAACCGCAAACTTTCCCCTTTTGTTCCCGTAGCGGGCGGCGGTTATCATCCCCTTGTCGATGAAGATGGTGACCTCGTCGTAATCCCGTGTAACCGTAAGAACACCCGTCTTCTGACTCATCTCAAGAACCTGAAGGATATCTATCAGGTTGCGTCCTGCAAGCCCTCCCTCAATGCCTTCCTCGGATTCCTGGCTGGTAAATCTGTTCGCCGTATCAAGCCATCGCAGCCTGGTTTCGACCCGGGCAAGCAGTCTTTCCACGTCAAAAGGCTTGGTGATGTAGTCGTCAGCCCCCAGCCTCAGGCCTTCGATTTCGTCTTCTCGGGCATCCTTAGCCGTCAGGAAGATGAATCTTACCGCTCCGAAGCGTCTGTCCTCGCGTATACGGCGGCAAAGCTCGAACCCGTCCATACCGGACATGGCAACATCGGCGATTATCAGGTGGGGTCTGAAACTCGGCAGCATGTCAAGAGCCTGGGTTCCGTTGACCGCTGCCTCAACCTCGAATCCCTTGTCGCTGAGGACCTTCTTGAGTATCCGGCGAAGTTTGGACTCCTCATCGACCACCAGAACCTTCTTTTTCATGTTCTTCCTCTTAAAAAACGTAATTTTGCAGGATATTCAACACCTCTCATCCCTTTCCGACAACAGCGCTCCTCCGGAGTCAATGGTATCATTAAAAACTGGAGCTTAGCTGGAAGTGTGGCCTGAACGATTGGCTCACCTTATCCCAGAAGGTACTTTCCTCCGAGAACTCGTAATCAAGTCCGAATCCAGCATCGAATCCCATCACCCCCATAAGCGGGATTTCATATCTTATACCCGCACCTACACCTTTCTTAAGATCGGACATGTTAGCCCTGTCAAGGTCCTCCCAGGCGTTACCCGCATCGAAGAAGCCCACCAGGGCAAACTGGGGTGCCAGCTTCACCTTCAATTCGGTATTGAATACAGTCATTGCATTCCCACCCAGATAAGCCCCCTGTGTGTAGGTTCCTAAGGAAAAGTTGTCGTAACCCCGAACCAT
>WJJO01000125.1 GCA_014729665.1 Caldifarciminota bacterium | reverse complement strand
GTGCATACCCAATTTGAAATCGCCTTCGGCAATGGTAAACCTGCGGCTTCCGGTAACGTCCAGTACGTAGAGCTCTCCCGAAATGGTTTTGGGCAAAGCCAGTTCGATATTAGTTCCGGATACGTCAAGCTTATATACTACCGGAGAAATAATATCTTCGCTAACTGCACCCCCGCCTTTAGACCATACCGAATCGAGAAGCAGATCGTTGTCAGGTACCGAGTCATCAGGAAGCAAGGTCTCAACGGTGATATAGTACCAGCAACCGCTGTCGCCTACAGTCCAATCTGTTGAGTAGGTCAACTCGGTTTCCTCGTTAACGCCCAGAGAGGGCATTGCATAAATCTGCGAGTACCGGAGTATGCCTGAGGGACCGTGCTTGATCTCGAAGTTCACGTCACATGCAACCGGGGCATTACCGTTGTTGACTATGGTAACACGAGGTGTGTAGGAAGTATCAAAATACACCGTATCCCTTGGTTCGACTATAACCGTTGGCTCTACATCTTTAAGGATCTTGGTTGCGTACTTAAGGTCACCGTTGGTTGCATCGTAGTATGAAATGTGGGGGAAGTTAATCTCGCCCTTCTTGCTCAATGCAATAGAGGTGTACTCGCCTACATCATCGGGTCCGTCAACCGACTCAGTGTGCCATGACAGATAGTCGCTGGTGTAACCGTACTTCACGTCCATATTGACGCCATCGTAGTAACTCACATATGTCGAACCGAGAACCTGGTTTCCCCAAGCACCGACATTGGTGGCATTATCGATGATATCGATATTCCATTGTCCGTTAGCCCAGCGTGCGTATTTGAAGTAACCGTTTGTACGATCGAAGTAGGAGATGTAAGGTGCGCCGTTGGATGCAAGAATCAGATCAGGATAAAGTCCGACGTCTTCACCTGCCCTGAGTTCTACCGTATCAATTACCCAGTTACCTGAAACGAGATGGGCGTATTTCAGATATCCGGTTCCACCCTCGTTAACGTAGTATGCAATATGGGGAATACCTGAACCGTCCAGAAGGATCGAGGAGCAGAAATCAGCAGGGTTACCGACCGTATCTACCGTATCTCGGTTCCACGTTCCTCCGAGTGAACGCGCATACATTAGATAAAATGCAGTTGCATCGTAATAGGAGAAGTGAGGATAGTCGTCGGTACCGATAACAATATCCAAACCCCTGCCGACATCATTTGTGCTGGGATCAGGAATACCGTATTCCCAACCGGCAGGTTTATGTACCGCCCATTTTAAGTGTCCTTGATCTGCATCATAATATCCGATTTGGGGTTCCTGGTTGGCAGGACTGAGTGCAAGTGAAGTATATTCACCAATCATACCCGGTGGTGTTGTACTGTCTACATACTCGATTTCCCACCCATCCCCATTCCACGTTGCATATTTCAGAAGCTGGTTTGTAACGTCATAGTAGGTTATGTGCGGAAAATTCCCATCGTCTATTGCCAGTGACGTGTACTGTCCAACATCGTTGAGGGCCGCTCCACCGCTATCTACCGTTTCAATGTACCATGTTTGCCCGAATGCAATCGTAACACCTGCCATGAGTAAAACACATACCCATCTTTTCATAAAGACCTCCTTGGGGTTACGTTTATAATTCCTCTCGTACTTTACTAATCTGTAATTAAATAGTATAGATTTTACAGCGCTTGTCAAGTAGTTTAATTTCTCTTTTCTCCTGAATCTAAGTATAATAAAAGCCTGAATTAGTGAATCTTAATCACCTTCGCAGACCAATCCCTGCCTTGCAAAAAATATACACCCGGTTCAAGAGAGTCCCCGTCGAATCTATCCCCGGATATATACGACCGGCAACGACCTGATGCATCGAACAAACGCGCCTGTACAGACTGATTGAATTTCAACTCACTGGAGAATATCGGATTGCAAACCTCAACCTCCGGAGTGGGTATTCTATCCCCATCTATGCAATCACAGGTATACCGAACAAGCGCTAATCCGTCGTACCCGTCGGCAAGGGCAAGCGTATCCGAATAATAGGCGATATCCCGAACGTCCCCGCCCGTGTTAAGATGTCCTTTAATCTCGGGCGAATAGGGATCGGTGATGGAGTACGCGGAAATCCCTGCCGAACCGTCGGCCAGGAAAATCAGATCTTCTGCCCTTACGATCTTTCGTATTACCTTCTCCGAAGGTATACCGGATACCCGGTTCCAGCCGGATGATATATCGTAGATAGATACCCCCAAGTTACCCTGTGCTGTAAAAAGTAAATCCCCGTATAGACTGATATCGATCACCGCCCCGTCCGCAGGATGAGAGGCAAGCTTGACAGGATCCGAAGGTGTACTCACGTCAATCTCACATACCCCTCCGGTCTCGAGACCGGCATAGAGTATATCGCCGTTAAGACAAACACTCATAACCCTGGATGAAAATGAGAGCCTTGCCAGTTCGGTAAACCCCTCGGGATCGGATATGTCCACCACAACAACCCCGGAATCGCGGGCTGCAAGACATGCAAATGAATCAGCCAGGGCGAACGCTTCTACATACAAATGTTCGTAAACCAGGCGAGTAATTTCATCAATCGTATCCTGGCTGTTATCAGGCAAAAGGTAGGTTGCAAATCCTGACCAGCCAAGTCCGGCGAATAATGTATCTTTCCTGACCTGCAGATCGTTGGGCCAATCCGGAATAGTTTGAATAAAGACCGGTTCCGGGTCTCCGGCTCTTGTAAAGAGTGCAATCCTTGCTCCCTGCAGGCCGAGTATTATCCAGTTTTCACTAACCGTAATCTCCTGGGCAACGCCTCCACGCATGAAACCGTCGGTATATTCCGGATTCTTAATATCCTCGAAATCGAAAATCCACCACGATCCAAGGTAACCCGCTATACATACGTTATCTTTGTCTGTACTGATATCGTAAGGCCAGGTTCCGTCTTCTTCGTATGTATCCAGATCGATGGATTGTACTATCTCATAGGAATCGAGGTTAACTACCGCGAGCGAATCATTCCAGGTAACGACGTACGCGTTGGTCGAATCGAGATCAATTGCCCAGGCTACAAACACAGGAATAACGGAAACCGGTTCCGGTTGAGTCGAATCCGAGATATCCACGACGTTGATATTCCCGTCAAACGAACACACCCATGCCGTATTCCCAAAGGTATCGAGTTCGATTCCCTCGTGCTGTCCCGTCAAACCTATGCTCGAAACCTCCACAGGGTTCTCGGGATTCGAAACATCAATAATCCTCAAACCGAGGGCTCTGTCGGTTATGTAAAGGAGGTCGTTTTTCAATTTCAGCCTACGAAGATTATTACCTGTAAAAGACCCTATAAGCATGGGATTTGCCGGCTGTCGGCAATCGTACACTGCAAGCCCTTCGGAGCCCATGCATGCATAAACCGTATCCCCGCGAGCGGCAAGCCCGAATACACGGCCTTGAGTTTGAAACTGATTAATTATTTCGGGGTATTCCAAGGATTTAATATTGACTATCGCTATCCCCTGATCGTCTACCGCAACGTAGAGCCTGTCGCCTGAACGTGCCATGGTATAGGCAAGGCCTGAAAAAACCTGTTCGGATAGCCATGTTAATTCATCATTTATTCCGATTTCACCGATCTGCAGAACTGCGCCGTTTGTGTAGAATAATGTATCGCCGTCGATATCGATTGAGAAACCTGGACCGTAAGGCCATCGGTCGATTATCTCGAAGTTGTCTGGGGGGTTGAAAAAAGACTGTGCAGGCATATCGATTAAATCAGGGGAACCTCCCCCCCACACTGCAAAGCCCCAAAGGATTAGATTAATCACAGGGATATAATAGTATACCGAACCCCGATGTCAACCACACTATCCCGTTGACTGACAGCCGATTCCGGCTAAAATCATTCAATGAAACCTGCCATAGAGGGTGGTAAACCTACGAGAGAAGATTTCCTGGTTTTCGGCAAGCCTGTAATCGCCGAGGAGGATATCGAAGAGGTCGTCGACACCCTCCGTTCGGGTTGGATAGGACACGGACCCAAGACCGAACAATTCGAGGAGATGTTTGCAGCCTACACAGGAGCCAAACACGCGATAACGGTCAACTCCTGCACCGCGGCTATGTACCTTTCACTGGGTCTGCTCGATCTGAAGCCTGACGACGAGGTTATAACCTCTCCTATGACATACCCGTCTACGGCCAACGTCGTACTGCATCATGGAGCAAAGGTTGTGTTTGCAGATATTAACGAGGTAAGCTGCAACATCGATCCAGGGGAGGTGGAAAAAAGAATAACACCGAAAACGCGCGTTATACTTCCGGTACACCTCCACGGTCATCCAGCCGAAATGGAAAGGATCCTCGATATAGCCGCAAAGAACAACCTCATCGTGATAAGCGATGCGGCCCATGCGACAGAGGCGAGATTTAAGGATAATCACGTCGGGATACTCGGTGATGCCGCTTGTTTCAGCTTCTACGCAACCAAGAACATCACCACTGCCGACGGCGGGATGATTACCGCCAACCGGACAGACTGGGCCGAGCGCTTGAGGCTCCTTCGCATGCACGGCGTAACACGCACAGCCTGGAACAGGTTCACCGAAAAGAGCTTCAAGTTCTACGACACGGTTACGCCGGGTTATAAACTCAATCTTACGGATCTTCAGTCCGCCTTAGCCCTTCACCAGATGGAACGGATAGAAAAAAGCTACAAGCGAAGGACTCAGGTTTGGGAAAAATATTCCGAGGCGTTCTCTGTAATTGAGGGTGTCGAAATCCCCCACGAACCTGGAGATGGCAGGCATGCCCGCCATCTCTACCCGCTTCGGCTGAATCTGGATCGGCTGAAGATTAACCGCGATCACTTTCTCGAAGCCCTCAAGGCCGAAGGCATAGGGACAGGCATCCACTTCATCTCACTTCACCTTCACTCGTTTTACGCTAAAACCTTCGGGTACAAATCCGGTGATTATCCTCGTGCGGCGAGCGTATCGGAACGTACCCTTTCCCTGCCCATCTCCCCGGGCCTTTCCGACGAAGATATCGCAGACG
>WJJO01000124.1 GCA_014729665.1 Caldifarciminota bacterium | reverse complement strand
TCAATCTCGTGCTCTACGATGCGACGGGTCGTATGGTCAGGGTGCTTGCCCGGGGGTTATATACTGAAGGAAACCACCATGTTCTCCTTCCCGAGTTAGTTCCGGGCGTGTACTTCATCAGGATGAAGGCGATGGGGTCTGGAAGAAGCATCTTTATTAAAACCGAAAAGTTGACTATAAACAGATAGTCCGGTCACAGCCAGTACGGGTAACAAAACCGCCTCATAGCCTTGACATCCTCCCTTGAAGGGGTAGACTATCCCGCTTGGACAACCGAATGTTCAGGCATAGTTAGCTCTTGCGTTGTTAATTAACCGAACTAGGCGTTTTGTCATGAAAGATAAACCCGATAAGGAGGAAGCATGAAAAAGGCCCTAATTGCTGCCCTGCTTTGCATAACCGTTATTTCGGCCCTGGATTCCCGTCTGACCCAGTCGGATAACTACTATTACAACCGACACAAGGATGCAAGTTACGGCATGAAAGCGCTTTACCTGTGCAACGAGGTGCTTGAGGAAAATCCCAACGACGCCAATGCCCTGTGGCGTACTGCAAGGCTATATTGCCTTTTAGGCGATGACGAATCGGCAAAGGAAAAGAAGCTGTTTTACTACCAGAAGGCGGAGGATAACGCCGAGGACGCCAAGGCGCACGGCCCCGGCATACCCGAAAGCCACTTCTGGTACGGCGTCGCCCTGGGCAGGATAGGTCAAACCAAGGGCGTGTTGAACTCCCTGAACCTTGCAGGCCCGGTAAAGAAGGCGTTCGAGAAGGCGCTTACCCTCAACTCCAAATTCACCCCGGCCATGGACGGTCTGGGCGTATGGTACATGGAGGTTCCCGGAATCGCAGGCGGCAGCCTTGAAAAATCCGAGGAGTACTTCAAGAACGGGCTTGCTATTGAATCCAACTACACCCTTCTCAGGGTAGATTTGGCAAAGCTCTACATAAAACAGAAGAAGTACTCCGATGCCCGCACCCAGCTTAACAAGGTTCTCTCGACAACCAACCCCAAGCACGCAGCGGACTACGTACTCGAGGATAAACCGGACGCACAGAGGCTTCTCGCCGAGATAGAAGGTAAATGAACATCCTCTACCTTTCGTTAATCCTGCTTGCTCAAACCCCGGAAGCAGAACAAATTCCTGCCCCCGGAACCGAAGTCGTATTCCCTCCCGGTTCCGATCCGAGCGAGATCGCCGAAGGCCCGATTATTTTCGCCTCGCCTAAGGTCAACAAGATTGAAATCCGCGGGAATAAGAATACACGCGAGAACGTAATCCGCCGCGAACTGACCTTCGTTCCGGGCGACTACCTCACACCCGAGGTCATAGCCGGAAGCGAGAAGGCACTCATGAGTACCGGCATCTTTGCCCGGGTCCGTATTGAAGCAGCGGAACCTGAGGTCTCCGAATCGGAAGTCATCGTGGAGGTTACCGAGTTCACATTCCCCCTCCCCTACCCGACCATTGGGATAGACGCCTCATCGGGCTGGTACATAGGCGGCGGGGTGCTCTACCCCAACCTACTGGGTCAGGGACTTCACATAGATGCAGGCGGGGACATAGGCTTCAAGGTTAAAACCACCCCCAGATATACCTGGTATACCAATCTCGAATTCCCGGTTACCTACAACCGCCGACACGGGGAGAAGTTAGGTTACCGCTACTTCGAGGTCTGGCGCAAGGACGCTGAGATAACCCGCCGCGAGAACAGGTTATTCTACAAGCAATCTGTTCGTCCCTGGCGACCGCTCACATTCTTCCTCGAGGGCGGCTGGCTGAGAATCAAATCGTTCGCCCCGGATTCGGTATGTACACCGACCTTCTGCCCTGATTCCGTCGATGCCTCGCTGTACCTCCAGCCAGGCTTCATCCTCGACTTCCGCGACGACGTGCTTTTCCCGACAAAGGGAGCATTAGTGGTCGGTGCATTCACCTACAATCCCGGGCTGAAGGAAGCCTACCAGACTCAGAGGGCCTGCTCCCTCTCGGTTGCCGGCTACTACCCTTTGGGCAAAACCGTAATCGCAGGCAATATCTGGACATACCAGCAGCTGGACTCCATACCCGTATACAACACCTTATACCTCGGGAACGCCCGCATAGTTCGCGGCTGGGCAGATACGTCGCAGGTAGACCAGTGTCTTACCGTCGCCTCGGTGGAACTGCGCCGATACTTCTGGAGCACCGAGCTTCCGGCGATAGGTGAGTTCAAGGTCGGCGGGAACCTGTTCTTCGACATCGGGGCCGCACACGAACCCGGACTGCCGCCCCTATACCTTGCCAATACTGAAGAAGACACTCATGACGGTCTTCTCACCGGCACCGGTTTCGGCCTTACGCTTGAAGCGATCGGTTTCGTGGTCAAGGGTGAGATTGCATGGGGCATCGGTGCGGAGGAGGGGGCCTTATCCTTTATTCCCCTTCCCATCCGCTACCCTGTGTACTTCGGCTGGAGATTTTAAAAAATATGCTCCTTTTTGCCTCGGAGGCAAAAAGATCGCAGGTCAAATCGAGGGGTTCGTCGATGACGAACCCTTTTTTTTCTATATATACTCAATCAACTTGCATCGGCAGGTTTTCTGGCTAGACTTAACTTCGTGAGAAGGTCTATAACATGGGAGCGAAATGCGTAAGATCAAGCCGTTCAAAATATACTATTTTCGTCCACCCTCGAATGAACTTACCTTCGATGCCGAACTCCTCTATGAAGACTCCGAGGTTATCGTAACCTCCCATATCCTTCAGGGCGCTTCAGGGCCTGTAGTCATAGAGGGCAAGAAGGTAGTGGACAACGGCTACCGTGCGGTGTTTGCCGAGTATCGCAACCTGTGGCACGACGTGGCAAGGGTTTTCACCCCCGACGGGACCTTTACAGGCTACTACGCCGACATCAATACACCTTCCGAGGAACGTGAAGACGGCTACTGGACCAAGGACTTGTTCCTCGACCTGTGGATACCCCCCGACCGTTCAAAGATTACCGTACTCGACGAGGACGAGTTTGCCGAAGCTGTCCGAAATGAATGGATAACCGCCGATGAAATCCGCGGGGCCGAGGTCGAGCTTGCAAGACTCCTCGCACAGTTCGAGAAAGGGCAGTTTCCGCCGGATTTCCTGGAGCGCTTCTCATGAGTCAGCTTCTTTTGATGCTTTCGTTGTTTTCGGTATCCCGCACGTTCACCATACGTGTCTTTGCCAATTTTACACCAACCGAGGTGACCGTATCATCAGGCGAGGGCACCCATACTATCAAAGCCTCGGGTAACTCCATCCTGGTGGACGGAAAAGAAGAAAGCTACTACCAGGCAATCGGCGAGAAACGATACTACCTGACCGCCGGGGACGTTAAAAGAAGCTACGCAGGCGGATTTACCTTTTTTGCCTCGGGGGGAGAGCTGTTTATCATCAACTACGTCCCGGAGCAGACCTACCTTGCCTCGGTGGTCACCTCGGAGATGCCCGACGGTGGAATCGAGGCCAGGAAGGCGCAGGCCATCCTTGCTCGAACCTATGCCTACAAACACATGGGCAACCACGACGCGGGATACGAACTTCTGGACAGTCAGCTTTCCCAGGTATACAGGGGGTTAGCGGCAGACCAGGGGGCTGTTAAGGCGGTCGAAGAAACCGAAGGATTGGTGCTGGGTTACAAGGGTAAGGTCGCAGACATCTACTATCACTCAACCTGCGGGGGGATGACTATCCTTCCATCCGATCTGTGGCGGGGTTCCAAGAACGAACCATATCACCGAAGGGTAGTCGACACCCTGTGTTCAGCGTCACCCTTATATACATGGGAGGATACCTTCTATCTCGACACTATAAGTCAGTTACTCAATCTTCCCTCAATCCCGGACTCAATCCACCTTGTACGCGACACCGCCATGCTTCCTGCAAAGGGTTTCGTCTTCTTCGCACCCCGGGAGATCAAGTTCGAGTACCGGACCGCGGTCGATGCGTGGGACCACAGACCGAAGACACGTCGCTTCGATATTGAAATCGAAGGCAACCTGCTTCTGATACACGGTCACGGCTACGGTCACGGTGTGGGAATGTGCCAGTACGGAGCAATGGGCATGGCTAAAAGGGGTGACAACTACAGGGATATCCTGTCCCACTACTTTCCCGGAACCCAGATAATGGCGGTTTCACGGCTTGGGAAATAACGATCCCGATACGAAACGGCTTGACACTGAGGACAAGGTGAGTAGGATATGGTCATGAGCAGGAGTGAGTATGTCACCTGATTTACCTCCGAGCCCCAGACGCAGGATAGATGGACTTGATTGGATCATATTGATAACCGGTGTCGGGGTATTGGTAATAACCATACTGTGGTTTACAAATGTTATGGCTTCCCAGCTCCTTTTCAGGTTAAGCGTGGCAGGATACTGCTTCATAGTCGGGATAATCTTCCTGCTTAAACGATTCCTGCCCGGCCTGGCCAAAAAGTACCCCCCTAAAACCCTGCTTTTCTACTTAATAGCCGGTATCGGGGTTATGATAGTTGGAGGGTTGATACTGATTTTAACCCTTTTAGTTTTATAGCTCAAGTACAGGGTTCCCGCATTCGGCGATCCTATGACTTAAAAGACAATCCTTGACAGACGGCCCTATTCGTATATCCTACTTGTAGTATGAGCAGAGACCTTGACCGCAAGCTTCTTGAGAGACTTGATGAGATGGCCCCTGCCTTGGTCAGAAGCCTGAGGATTTTGGACCCCCGCGGCCCGGCAGGTCTGGATATAACGCTCAACCAGTTCCTCGTCCTATCCCTTCTCGTCCGTAAGGAACACTTCGGAATGGGTGAGCTGGCCTACCAACTGGGGACATCCTCCGGGAATATGACCGCCATGATCGACAGGCTTCTTAAGGCCGGTCTGGTGGAACGCAGGCGCTCGGAAAAGGACAGGCGCGTGGTCGAGGTGAGGCTTTCACCCGAGGGCCGCGAGATTGCAGAAAGGGTACGCAGATCAACCCAGGTGGGGATGCTGCGCATAATGAAGAAGATTCCGGACGAAAAGAAGGTTGCTTTCTTCGACACGCTTTCTGCGATTGTCGAGGTTCAATCGAAAGCGAGTTCCAGGCAGAGCTGGAAGAAACCCCTTAAAAAAGTCTTAAGAAAAACCCTGGGCAAGAAATAATAATCGCCGGAGAAATCTTTAAAATAACCAAGGAGGAACGATGAGATGCATAGGCGTGTTGCTTTTATGTGCAGTCATTGTGTGGGGCGCGGAATTTGAAAGGGTATACCTCGAGGATTTGGGCATAGACGAGTTTGCCGGCTCAGCATCCTTCCTGGATTATAACGCTGACGGCTTCATCGATTTCTGGGCCGGTTACCCGTACATAAACGACGGCACCGGACACTTTACCAAGCTTTCGAACAGCAAATGGACGGGCGGGGAGATAGTCTGCTGGGGGGATTACAACAATGACGGTTACCCCGACGCCTTAACCTCTAAAACGGTCTGGATAGATACAACCCCCCGCAAGGACACCTGCTGGATAGTCCTTTACGAAAACACCGGACCGCCCGATTTCAAGCTGGTAGACGTCTCGGAAGAGGTCGGGTTGGGGTTCCCCATCCTCGACCGCGACCTGAACGATCCCGCCTGGCTGGACTACGACGGCGACGGACTCCTCGATTTCTTCTACTCCAGCTACGAATTCGTACCCCTGAATTCCGAAGAAGACTATCCCTACTGGTCAGGCCATGAGGATTACCTGTTTCACAACACCGGCTCGGGCTTCGAGGACGTATCCGAGACCTCGGGAATACGTGAAGGGTATACCGATACCGTCTGTGCAAGGGGTGTATCCGTAGCCGATTACGATAACGACGGTGATGCAGACATCTTCGTATCGGTCTACCGGCTCCAGCCGAATATCCTGTGGCAGAACCAGGGCGACGGCACCTTTATCAACGTTGCCGAGCAGTCAGGGGTGATAGGTATTTACGAGGGGGGTTACTACGGACACAATATCGGGGCCGCATGGGGCGACTACAACAACGACGGGTATCTCGATCTGTTCACACCTATCACTCATCATCCCGGCAATGTCGGTGATCCCACAGGTCATCTGTGGTCTTCGGACGGATCGCCTTCATGGACATTTACCGATCACTTTGCCGAATCGGGCATGGAAAACACCGAGATAGGCTCCGCAC
>WJJO01000123.1 GCA_014729665.1 Caldifarciminota bacterium | reverse complement strand
GATCAGGAGATGGTTGCCTTCCGGGATAAGGTAAAGCCCGCTGCTGGAACCGCCTGGTACAAGATTAAGGATAAGACAGGCAACACAGGATGGGTTTATGGGGATTACGTTAAACCATTTGAAGTTACGGATTAGCTCGCGGGGACCCAAAAATCGAGTTCGAATGTAGTGGCAAATGGCTGCGCCGCTCCGCGTCATGATTTGCCCTACCGGTTATGTAACATCTAGAAAGGTGATGGAATGAGTGATGAGAATCCCGAAGGGTATGCCGTTGAATGGGAAGTAACACCCTCATTGTGGGTTAAAGATAGGTCGATAAACTTGGAGAGAGAAGGGATTTTTTTAAACTTCTTTCAAAGAGCATCAGGGCGGAGATTATGGAACCAACCTCCAGCAAAGAAGAGTTTTGTGAGTACGCAGATGAAGTTCTCAGACGTTTTATCCAACCTGCTTTAATTATTTTAAGGCATCATAGTTTCAGTTTTCGAAGACTCATGAGTTGGGTTATGAATAATGGTGAGTGGCGTAGAGATCAAACGATAATAGCTAGTGGTGGAGTAAGGATTAACGCTGATGTTGTTATCTCTACAGAAAATAGGAATACAGAGAAAGAGGATCAGGTTTTGTTCTCTGATATCATTAGACGTTCACAAAAAAAACATTCAACTTTAGGTTCAGCATTAGGTTACTATTCTTCAGCTTTTTTGGGGATAGATCAACTCGCAATCGCGGCCAACCTCTACATGGCAATGGAGGAATTACTGGCTAAATTCAACACGGGAAAGAAAAAAAGGGATTGGGATTGGAAAGAGATAACTAAAGAGCTAGAACCTATTAATCCAAGGCTGACAAATAGTTACTTATTTAATCTCAAACAAGTTCATCGCGGGAGACACACAGTCGATGACAATGGAAAACCTAATATTCCATTAACGACTCAAGAGCTTAAGAAGTTCAAGGATGCTGTTAGGTTATACATCCTTACCTACGTGGAGTGGCTTAAGGAAAACAAGTAACGCTAGACTTGCTGCAGGATAATTATTTCCTGAAATCTGTGTAATCTGTGGTTTTTATCTCGTCAGGGTGTGGGAAGCTTCGATCAATGGTTAGAAATCTCTGGGGTCAAAGGTTAACTTCGAGAAATCCACTACGTCCAATACAGTATATCATCAATCATGCAGACTCGAGGAGGATAAATGATGAAAAATAAAAAGACGATTCTTGCATGCGCCCTTCTGGGGCTAATCCTGCTGTTCGCGGGATGCAAGTCTAAGACCGACGATCCTTACTCTCACTACACTTCTGAGGTAAGGAACCAGCTCGAAAAAGCCGACGGGTTGTTCTTCGATGCCAGATTTCCCGAAGCCCAGAAGGCCTACAGCGAGATTCTTGAAACCGACGAAAACTGCGTTGATGCGCGCATCGGACTGGGCAGATCGCTGCGGTATCAGGGGGAGCTGGAAGGGGCTACCCGTGAGTTGAAGAAGGCTTACGAAAAGGATAAGACACATCCAAGAGCCTGTCTTTACTACGGGAAGAGCCTGATGCCCTGGCTGGGTATGGCTCCAAAGGATAAGCCCGAGGTTGAACTTGTGGAAGAGGGGATCGAGTTGATGGAGGATGCCCTGTCTAAAGATGCCGCACTATTCGATGCTCATACCATGCTGTGGCCGGCCTATCTGTATAAAGGTGATGTAAAGAAGGCTAACAGTCAGCTCGTGGCGATGGTTGAAAAATCATACTTCCCCCAGGCAGTGCTGGATTACGGTTACAACCTTTTAGCAGGCGCTGACGAAGGGGCAATACTTTTCTCCAACGGCGATATGGATACTTATCCCTTGATAGCTCTGCAGCTTTCTGAAGGAACACGCACGGACGTAAAGGTCGTGAATATCTCTCTGCTCAACCTTCCCTGGTACGCCGTATATGTCAAGGACCACCTTAAAGTACCCGTCTCCTTGTCAGAAGACGAAATCAATTCACTCAAGCCTGCACAGACAGATGAGGGGATAGTATTGGTGGCTGATATCCTTATTGACGACATCATCGGCAATGCAGGCGACGTTTCCGTCTACTTCGCAATGGTTCCTGAGGAAAAAATCTCAAGGCACTGTCAATACTTTTCCCGCGAGGGTTTATTAAAAAGGGTAAAGCGTGAACCTGTTGAGAAGGTCTTCGACCGCGGGAAGGCTATAAAGAATGTAAACGAGGTTTACCGGCTCAATCTTCCGGAAGAGGTTGAGGTTTGGACATCCAACCTCTCACCCTTGACCAGACCTTACGAGATGATTTTTTACAAACTACGGTATAATATACCTCGGAATCGCGCAGGATTTTGCCCAGGACGGTATGACCGAGGATGCACTTATCTATCTCAAGAAGGCGGCAGATCTATTCGAAACCTACGAGTTTAAAGATTTATTAGCGAAAACCCTTGAACTTTGGAAGACTGTTAAATCAGACGATCCAGAGGCAGAAAGGTACGAAAAAGCACTACGTACCTGACAGCTTCATTTGGTCCCCTAAGAACGAGGCCCGCGAAAGCGGGCCTTTTGAATTTATGCTCTTGGATTTATAAGGTTAGATTACAATTCTGTAATCTTTACCTCCTCGATATCTATCCGAACCATCGTGTGAAATGAACTAATTTACGGTAACAAGATTAGTTTTCGAGAGACAACACCGGAATCTGTTTGAACGACCAGGAAGTATATACCAGAAGGTAGACGGTGTCCGAAATCATTCTGACCCTGCCAAGATGTGTAACCAGTACTGTTTAGCGGCAAGGTACTGACTTTTCTGCCGAGAAGATCATAAATAACTGGATTATCGTTTACAATGTCGATATCAACCGCTATTTCGAATAATCGTCCAGTGTTTTGAGTGGATATTAAAGTTACACCAATCCTTAAGTCAAACGATATATCACGGATAACAACAGAAGTCCTTAAGCCGCTATTTACTAACAGTTTGTATCTGAAAACCCGTCCGGGAAGAGTCTCGTAATTTTCATCAAACCTGACCCAATCACTCCAGATAAGCGCATCAGGTTCATTACTCGCACTAACCCATACTTCAACTTCAGTTCCTTTCGGAACCCCGGATCCCTGCCAATCGGTGGAATAATCCAAATCGATATCCGTCAGTACGGCAAAAGAATCAGTAGATGACGTAGCGATGATTGGTTCAGATGTACTATGCAACCAACTGCGTCTCATGTTGGCCTTCGTCTAGTTTAGGTTGTCTTAGTATAGACAACTTCTGGTAAGGTGTCAAGTGTTTGATTCCTCCATGCCGACGAAGATGATTATAGCCATACAACATCCTTTC
>WJJO01000122.1 GCA_014729665.1 Caldifarciminota bacterium | reverse complement strand
GGTGAAGGCAAGGGCGAAAAACCTGGAGTTAATCAATCGTATGGCGATTGAGTTGGCTGCAACGTCTTCTTCAACGGATCTTTTCAAATTGATAAACACCAAGGTAAAACAGATAACCGGGGCATCAGCTGCGGTAATAACCTCCTACGATTCAAAAAACAATGTGCTTGCATTGAAACATATGGCCATACGCGAAAAAAGCTTGGTTCAAATAAACAAACTACTCGGGAAGAGACTTTTGGATATGGAATTCCCCGTACCTGAGGATATAATAAACAGGATGATGAATGAGACGGTGGCTACGTTTGAAGGGTTATCTGAATTGTCTTTGGGCCAGATATCCAAACCGATTGGAAAGACGATAGAAAATATGTTCGGTATAGGGGAGATTACGGGTTTTGTACTGCGTTATGCAGATGAGATAGTAGGTGCGCTAGGTCTTTTTATGCCTAAGGACGCGTCGCCTCTTTCCACCGAACTCCTCCGAATCATCTCGAATCTTGCCGCGGTTGCCCTGCGACGAAAAAGGGCGGAGGATGAGTTAAGGAACTCGGAGGCGAGGTACAGACAGTTGGTCGAGACAATGAACGATGGATTCGAGATACAGGATACTCGAGGCGTTTTAACTTACGCAAATCAAAGGTTCTGTGAAATGATCGGATATTCCGAAGAAGAACTTGTAGGACGACCGGTTACCGACTTTCTAAATGAAGCCAATAAAACAATCATGGAGAAGGAAGAAGGGAACACCCAGGTCGAAGAAAAAAGTTATGATTTGATATGGGTGAAGAAAGACGGCACCGATCTACATACTATTATATCTCCCGCAGTGCTTACCGATTCGGATGGAACCAACCGGGGTAATTTTGCCGTGATTACCGATATTACTGAACGTAAAAAGTCTGAAGCCCGGCTGCGGGAATCCGAGAGGATATACCGAAGCCTTTATGAAAGTACCCTGACCCTGGCTGCAAGGACAGATTTAACCGAGGTGATAACGGTTATTGCCGATCAGGCCGTCAATCTACTCGATGGGGTATGCTGCACCTTCTACCTCTGGAATAAGGATAGACAAGCCCTTGTTCCTTACTATACGAATGCACCTGAAGACACCGATCCGATTATGTCGTATAACGTTGTGTTGGGAAGTGGTTTAACCGGAACCGTTGCACAAAAACTTGTAGGCCTTTACTCTAACTATAATCAGAAGGATCGTGTAGCGGTAACAATCCCGAAGACTAAAACCGATAAGGATAACCGGCAGTCGATTATCGCCGAACCATTGATGGATGGTGATTCTTTAATAGGGGCAATAAATGTGGTTGCCTATGATAGAATTTTCACCGAAGAAGATCAGGATAAGATGAGGATATTTGCCCATCAGGCGGTTATCGCCTATCTTCGTTCGCGTAATCTCTCCGAGCTAAGGGAATCTGAGGAACGCTACCGTGTATTTACCGAAGAGGCCTTGGTTGGAATATATATATATATAGACGGGCACTTTCTGTTTGTTAATCCACAGATGGAGCGAATTACAGGATATACTCGCGAAGAACTTTTAAGCATGAAAACTGATAAACTGAATATACCCGAAGAGCTTCAAACCCCTGAAATTAAGGATGAGATTAAACAGCAGGAAGATAAGAAGGTTAACCATTACTTTATGCATCTTATGCGTAAGAACGGTGAGGTTGCAGTACTTGAGTTCAGGACACATCCGATATTCTACGAGGGGCAGGAGGTAACCTTGGGAAATTGTATCGATATTACTGAGAGAAAACGTGCCGAGGATGCTCTCAAAAGGGAACGTCAGGCGTTTTCAATCATTGCAGATGCGGCAGTACACGCTAAGGGTATCGGGGATTTAAGCTACAGGGTTCTTTCCGGATTGGTTAAAACACTGGATTTCCACACCGGTTCTGTACAACTTTACGATCCGGGGGAACGGTCGCTTACCCTAAAAGCCATGGCCGGGAAATGGGGTGATAAGATTTACGATTACGACCCTCCCCAGTATATTGACGATCCGACCTATGTCGGTACGGTTGTAGCCAAGACTCGAAATCCTATCTTTGCACCCGATGTATCAAGACACTGGATTTATCGTACCCATCAACAAAGACTCGACGAGAATCACATTCGTTCGATAATTACCTGGCCGCTTCTCGGTTCGGACGATGAGTTATTGGGGATCATGCAGCTTATTAATGAGGATACCAAACAGATTCCGGAAGCCGATAAGATATTCTTTGAAACGGTTACCGATATGTTCGCAACCGTCCTGGAACGCAAAAAGGCTGAGGAGGAACTCCGAATTAAAAACATTGCGATTGAAGGTTCGCTTAATGGTATCGCGCTGATGGGGCTTGACGGTAAAATCAGCTATGTTAACAAGGCCTGTTTGAAGATGTGGGGTTATGAAGAGACCGAGGAGATTCTGGGGAGGTATGGGGGAGATTTTTACGCTTCAAGAAGGGATGTCGTGAGGATAATGAAGACCTTGAGGGATGAGGGTAACTGGATGGGTGAGATCCAGGCGATAAGAAAGGACTCATCCCGTTTTCCAGCATTCCTGACCATAAGTATGATAAGGGATCGGGAAGCAACACCACTCGGGGTTATCGCATCCATGGTCGATATTACGGATGCAAAGAAGGCCGAGGAAAAGATAAAAGCCGCGTTAAAGGAGAAGGATGTTCTCTTAAAAGAGGTTCACCACCGTGTCAAGAATAACCTTCAGGTTATTACATCCCTCCTCAGCCTACAGGCCGAGCATATTAAGGATAGCCAGACCCTGGAGGTTTTCAAGGAAAGCCAGAACAGGGTTCGATCCATCGGACTTATTCACGAAAAGCTGTACCAATCCCCCGATCTTTCCAGCGTTAATCTTGCCGATTATATCCTTAGTTTATGCGATTATCTTTTAAATACCTACAGTATCAAAACAGGCAAGGTGAAACTCGATATAGATGCCGAGGATATATCCCTAGAGGTCGACAGGGCAATCCCTTGTTCCTTGATAGTCAATGAGTTCGTATCCAACGCTTTTAAGTATGCGTTTCCGGAGGGGAAAGAAGGCGTGGTCGGTATCGGGTTAAAAAAAATTGACAACGATGTTATACTAACCGTATCGGATAACGGGGTTGGTTTTCCTCCGGATGTGGACTTCCGTAAGTCGAACTCATTGGGTTTGCAACTGGTATCTATACTCGTAGATCAATTAGGAGGCTCCCTTGAGCGTAAGACTGGTAAAGGTACGCAATTTAAGATCCGCTTCCCCTTGCTGAAATCGGAGACCGAAACAGATGGCTAAGGCTTCGATTCTCCTGGTTGAAAACGTTGCCGTTACAGCACTCGACATACGTAACCGGCTGGAGGAGTTCGGTTTCAAGGTTTGCGAAACGGTAACCACCGGGGAGGATGCCGTAAAGAAAACGGCTGAGATGAAGCCTGATCTTGTAATAATGGATATCATGCTGGACGGAGAGATGGATGGTGTAGATGCGGCTGAAAGGATATACGAAGAACTCGATGTTCCGGTAATCTATCTGACGGCGCATACCGATACACCTACGGTTGAGCGGGCAAGGTTGACAAAGCCCTTCGGTTACATCGTGAAGCCTTTTGAAACCAAGGAGTTAATTTCCACTTTGCAGATTGCGTTATATAAACATGAGATAGAAAAGGAGCTTAAGGCAAGCGAAGAGCGTTTCCGAAGGATGGCTGAGAACGTTCAGGATGGTGTAACCATAATTGAAGACGGAGCAATTGTATACGTTAATGACAGGGTTTGCGAGATATTTGGATACTCAAAAGGAGAACTTAAAAAACTATCCGGGATAGAGTTGGCAGTGCCTGAAGAAAAAACCCGTCTGGAAAAGATAAGAAAAGATGTCTTGAAGGGGGGAAGATCAATAACCGAGTTGGAATTCTGGATTGAAAGAAAAGACACGACCCGTAGATGTGTGCTTAACCGCTATTCTCACACAAAGGAAGGTGAGAAGAAAAACAGAAGGTACGTTTTTACTACAGATATAACCGAACGAAAATTAGGGGAGTTAAGAAGGGAAGTCAGAGCTGGATTGTCAGATAAGCTCAGGGAAGCTAAGGGCCTTAACGATTGTCTTCAACTTGGTTGCGAAGCCGTCAGGGATGCTAGACTGTTTGGCCGGGCCGTTTTCACTTTGAAGAATGAGGAAGGGGAAACTACCCATTTTGCGCAAGTTGGAGTCTCAAAGAAGCTTGTGGAAAAATTGGCTAAGAAATCACCTGCCCCTAAGGAATACTACAAGAACATAATGCGCGATGAATTCAGAATAAGTCATTCATTCTTTATTCCAAGAGAAGCTGGGATAGATTTATCATCAACCGGACGTTACATCCCCCAGGAAGCGGCATCCGGTAACGGACCTGATGCCTGGCAGCAGGATGATGAGCTGCTTATTTCGATGCTGGATAAGGAAGGAGTTACGGAAAGTTTTCTCTCGGTAGATACACCTTTTGACGGCAAGAGACCGGATAAGGCTACCGTTTTGTATATCGAGGATATTGTGGATACGGTTGCCCGGCAGATTCACGAGATACGCAATATGAATGCCCTGCAGGAATCAGAAGAACGCTACCGCGCTCTTTCCGAAAAGGCCATGATTGGGGTTTACATATTTTATAATGACCGTTTTCTATACTGCAACCCGGCTATGGAAGAGATATTCGGATGTTCCCGAAAGGAGTTACTGGAATCAGACCCATGGGATTTCGTACTGAAGGAGGATATCGAGGGACCATTACGGGAACGAGATGAAGCTAGAAGAAACGGAGAAGAGGTTCCGCCTAGTTACGAGATGCGGATTCGCAGGAAAAATGGTGAGTTTGCAGTTGTTGAAATAAAGGCCCATGAGGTTATCTATCAAGGTAAGAAAGCAACGTTAGGTAACTGTATCGATATCACCAAGAGAAAAAGGGCGGAGCAGAAGGTAGGGCACCTGAATACGGTACTCAGGGCTATTCGAAACGTTAACCAGCTTATTACCCATGAAAAAGACCTTTCTAATTTGCTTAACGGTGTGTGTTTAAGGCTAGTCGAAACGCGTGGTTTTTTAGCTGCATGGGTGGCATTGACAGATTCAGACGGCAAGATCAGGGTCGTTATGGACGCAAGCCTTGATGATATAAACCTACCGCCTCTTAGGGCGTTAAAACAGAATAAGATGCCCTCCTGTATGGAAGATGCAATTAAAGAAGAGGGGGTATTGTCGATTAGTAATCCTTCAGCTCAATGCCGTAAATGTAACTTCAGGGGGGAATGTGAAGGTATAGGGATATTCCTTACGAGATTGGGTTACGGGGGCGAAATCTATGGTATACTGGGGGTTTCTTTGGCTTCTGAACTAACCAGGGAAGCCGAGGAGAAGGGATTATTTGCCGAAGTCGGAGGAGATATCTCTTTTGCACTCCATTCCCTGGAAATCGAGGATAGGCGGGAAAGGGCAGAGAAGGCGCTTTCCGAATCGGAGGAACGTTATCGTACGCTTCAGTCCAATATACCTGTTGGT
>WJJO01000121.1 GCA_014729665.1 Caldifarciminota bacterium | reverse complement strand
GCTATTTCGTTACCTCAACCAGTGTACTGCTTGCCATCTGCAGACGTCAGACCCAGTTCGGGCTTCTTTTAACAGGCCTGCGCAGGGTCGGGCAGCGTGCAGAAGAACTAATCAAAGGTAGGTAAAAAGTTGAAACTCGCTAAAATTGTCATCGTGGGTAAGGATGAGGCCGGTAAATCAACCCTTGTACAAAATATAATCCCGGGAGCCTTAAACATTGAAAGACAAGGCAGAACCATTGCCTTGGATTATGGTAACAAGGTTCACGGAAATTATAAACTTCACCTTTTCGGGACCCCCGGACAAAGCAGATTCAGGATAGTACGGGACGTGGTAGCCAGGGGGATGGACCTCGCCGTATGGGTTCTTGATTATTCACGTCAATTCGATGATCGTGATCATGAAATCCTTCATTTCTTGACCGGTTTAGATGTATCGTTCATCGTCTTTGCAAACATTAAACCCGGGGTGCAGAAGGAGCGGCGACAGGTGACAAGACTTGTAGGTGATCCCCCTCAGTTAAAAGAGATTATTATCGGATCAGCCAAATCCGGATTCAGGGTTACCGAACTACTTGACGCCATAGTTGAGGTGCTGAATTCAGATGGGGTCAAGGATTCAAATCAAAAAACAATTACCAAAGAAACCAAAGCATCGGGTTAGGCTGAAGTTCCTGAGGTTTTTTCATCAAGACCTGACCGATTTTATAGAAGGGTAGAAGGGAACTATTGTTAAGTGGGGACCTTAGATTTTCCCCCTCTTCTTACCGGAGAAAACAGGAGAGAAACGAGGAAGATAATCGTACCCAGAATCACGATAGTTGCCCCCGATGGTATATCCAGCCAGTAGGAGGCAATCAGGCCTCCAATGGTATATATTAATCCGAATAACACAGCCAAGAAGACTACGAGGAGCCACCTTCTACTGTACTGAAGAGCTGTGGCCGCAGGAAGAACGAGCAGAGCTGAAACCAGAACGATTCCGACGATCTTTATTGAAACAACTATTCCAAGGGAAACCAGTCCCAGCAATAGGTAAAAGAGAAACCGTTCCGGGATTCCGGATACCCTTGCCAATTCTGCATCGAAGCTTGAGGCCAGGAGTTCCTTGAAGAAAAGCAGGATTAAGCCGAGTACGAGGGTAGATACAATCGCAATAATCCACAGGTCGGCCCCGGTTACAGCAAGGATTGAACCGAAAAGGTAACTGATAATATCCGCCGAGTAACCGGGTTTAAGGTAGATAAACAGTATTCCAAGCGCCATACCGGCGGCAAAGAATATACCAATCGCGGTATCTTCCTTTATTCTTCCATTCCTCGTTACAGCTCCGATGCCTACACCGGTTGCCACTGAAAAAAAGGCGGCAGAGACCAGAACCGGTACGCCGAGTAACTGTCCCAAGGCCACGCCACCAAAGGCAGCGTGTGCGATACCCACCCCGATAAAACTCATCTTGCGGAGTAGTATAAAAAAACCCAGTACGGATAAGAGCAAAGAAACTATCACTCCGGCTAACATCGCCCTGGTCATGAAGGCGGATTCTAACACTACTAACCCCCCTTCTTTGAAGATTTCTTTCCGCCGTGGCCTGCTGCCGGTTCCGGTTTTCCCCTTTCGGATCTATGAACATCGACCATGCGGTGCGGAACCTTGCCATGCAAAACAGCTTCAACCTCGGTGCCGTAAAGCCTCTGGAAGTGACCCTCGTCCCATATATCCGATGGACATGAATGCATGTGAACCCCACCGGCAACGCACGCAACATCGTCTACGAATTTGGGAACGACCTGGAGGTCGTGGCTGGCTATAATAACCGTAAGCAAAAGCCTCTCTTTGAGATAGCTTATCAGTGAATAGAATTGGTCTTTAGCCTTTACGTCGGCACCCGATGTGGGTTCGTCCAGCAGTAATAACTCAGGTCTTCCGGCAAGGGCACGAGCTATAGCCACCCTCTGTTTCTGGCCACCCGAAAGGGTGCCGACCGGACGCGATGCCACCTTTAGGAGTCCGACCTCGGAACAGATATCCAGAGCAGCGGCCTTATCCTTTTTCCCAGGCCAGCGCACAAGGCCTAAGACAGGATAACGTCCCATGAGCACGACATCCAGTGCAGTAACCGGAAACTGCCAGTCGACGTCACTTTCCTGCGGTACGTATCCTATCCGGGAACGCTTGAGTTTGTGGTAGGAGACCTTGCCTCCGGTGGGTTTGACCAGACCTGCAACGAGCTTAAGGAAGGTTGTTTTGCCACCGCCGTTGGGGCCTAACAAGGCAGTGGATGTTGCCTTGAAGATTTCGCAGTTTACGTTGCTGAGGGCGGTAACGTCCCCATACTTAACCGTTACCCCTTCAAATTTGACTAAAGGTTCACTCACTCCTCACCCAGGGCTTGTAGAATTACCGTGAGATTTCTATCCATGAGTTCTATGTAGGTTTCGTTCTTCCTTCCGAGTGGATCAAGGAAGAAAACCCCTACACCGGCCTCATCTGCTATAATCTCTGCGGCCTTTGGTGAAAGCTGTGGTTCGGCAAATACCATTCGGGCACCCTCCTTCTTTATCTTTTCAACAACCTCCTCGAGACTCCTCGGTGAAGGCTCCTTGCCCGCCGATTCCATTATCACCGAGATACGTTCGAGACCGTATCGAGCCGCAAAGTACAGCCATGCAGGATGAAAAGAGACGTACTTTCTGGAAGCTAGATTCTTAAGCGAATCTGTGATGCGGGAATGGAGGGAATCCAGCCTGGCCTCGTAGAGTACTTCGTTTTTTTCGTAGATGTGTTTTCCCTCAGGATCGATCGACGAAAGCTTCTCGGAAATGGCCGATGCGATTATCTTCGCATACAAAGGATCGAGCCAGATATGGGGATTTGCGCCCTGTCGGTGCGCTTCCTGCTTTTCATGTCCGGTGACGTTTTCGTTGATTAGCTCGATTCCTTCAAGACTACTCGCCGTTACTACAGATTTGCCTTTCGGTAAGAGGTCATCGATCCAGTGATCTACATCAAGACCTATTCGGACTATCAAATCTGCATCTTCCGCAGCACCTGCCTGTGAGGGTGTGGGTTCAAAGGTATGCGGGGAGGAACCCGGGGGAAGCAGGGTGATGACAGATATCCTTTCACCGCCGATTTGACGCGAGAAATCGGCCAAGGCGGGTATAGTCGCTACCACATTGATCCTTTCCGGATTAATCTCCTTTTCCCGCTTGCATCCGGTGAGGAATAAAAGACCTGTAACGGCAAAAAACCAGGTCTTGACAATCAGCCATTTTTTCATATGCGCATAATACTAGTTTTCAAAACCCCGTTGTCAAGCAGAATCGATTGCAGGATTAAAGTTTGGTGACCTCGTCTACAATCTTCTCTATAATTTTCCTTACCTGGCCTTTTGACCTCTCAAGCACATAAGGCTTTCCCTCATCGGAGGCTTTCACAATTTCCGGGTCGATAGGAATCGAGCCGAGAAAGGGTATGCCGAGTTCTTTTGCGGCCTTCTTTCCGCCCCCTTGCTTGAAGATATCAATAGGTTTTCCGCAGTGCGGGCACTCCATGCCGCTCATGTTTTCCAGGATGCCTAAGGTGGGCACCTTCAGTTGATTGAGGAAACTTACGCACTTGCGTGAATCGAGGAGTGCAATATCCTGAGGCGTGGTAACAACGATTGCAGCTGAGATATCCGGAATAAGCTGAGCAATCGAAAGCGGCTCATCACCGGTACCGGGGGGTGAATCGACAACCAGTAGATCAAGCTCACCCCAGTTAACGTCGGCGAGAAACTGCTTGAGAAGGCCCATCTTCAACGGACCGCGCCAGATGATGGAATCATCCTGGCTCTTAAGAAGGGACGCCGTACTTACGGCAGTCAGATTGTCGTTCACCCGGATGGGTTCGATAATGTTCTTCTCCGATACGCTTAGCGGTGTTTTCCAGACACCAAGCAGGTGAGCTACCGAAGGACCGTGAACGTCGGCATCCAGGACACCGGTCTTCAGACCTTCATCGGCTGCAACAAGAGCAAGGGAGGTGGCCACGAAGCTTTTACCCACACCGCCCTTGTTGGAAAGTATGAATAGCTTCTTCGTTATCTTCCCGAGATTCTCCTTCAATCTCCGATTTGTCTCTTCCTGTTTTTTCTGCTGTTCAGGTGACTGCATCATTTCGATTCTCCTTTCCGGAACAGAACACTCAATAATATCCGTGTCAAGAAGAAAAGCAACCCCGTGGGTATTACAGGAAGAGTTGAAAACACAATAAAGGTATTACGGCTCAGAATGCTAAGGAGGCGGGATGGGTGCGTCGCCTGCAATCGACGCCTCATTGTCTGGGGGGTTTATCCAACCGGGGAGAGGAAGGGGTTTCCAGTGAATAATTAAACCACTGGCTATCTATTCTATCATTGTGTGAAGGGCTGAATAATCGTCTATTGTAATAACCTTGCGTTGGTTTTTCTTTTCAATCCACTCATATTCACTCCAACCACCGGGATGCATTTGTGGGTAAAATTCCCCAGCAAATAAATCGGGGGAAAACCCGTGCGGGCTCTCGATTCAGTTATAACTTGGCTTTGTACGTAAAGGTTAATTCAACGAATTGTTCGTGCAGTTTTATAATTTTTGAATTTACCATACTTGACAGACCCTCACAAATGATTAATATTAGGTATTGTTGGAGGATTGGGGGTACAGAGGAACACAGGTTCTTCTGACAATCAGTAAATTAGGAGAAGAGTTGATTACTGCAATGCAGCATTATGGATTTGGGGTGGCGGACAGGGATAGATCGTGGGCATTTTACAGAAAACTCGGTTTTGACGTGCCAATGAGTCTGAACCAGAGTTATGCTTCCCGTATGGAGCCTGTGGTAGGCGGCGACTTCGAGCGAAAGGTCGTGATTGCGGCAAACCTTTTAGGTGGGGCCACTTTGGAACTTTACCAGTATCTTTCGACCGAACCCCGGCCTTACCCAACAAATTGGCGCTGGGGTGATCCGGGGATGAATGCATCTGCCCTCAAGGTTCCCGACATTCAAAGGGCTCTTGAGCTGTTCGAAGATACACCTGAGACAGTTATCTGCGGTCCGCTTCCATGGGCACCTAGGCCTGAGTGGAAGGCTGCTTTAATCAGGGATCCAGACAACCTTCTTATTAACCTCATCGAGATTCCCGGAATGCCTTATTCCTTGAGAAAAAACGGCGAGAGGGTAGGCGGAGCCATATTCCCGACTATGGCTGTCACCGATATGGAGGCCTCACTCGATTTTTACCGCGATATCCTCGAATACAGAGACATCGTTTACGACTGGAAGGGAATAGATCCGATGCTTAAAGGGATTCCGGGTGGTGACCGCCTTATGCGCAGGGTACTCCTTCATGATCCCCGGCCTTCGGCTTCATTCTATTCCTTTTACCTTGATAGGGGTTGGATAGAACTCGTCGAGGTGGAGGGTAAAAAAGGACCGCATATCTATCACGGCAGGCGCTGGGGAGATATCGGTCAGATGGAGGTATGCTTCGACGTCCACGATATCCAGGCTACCTTTGACGAACTGATTTCACGCGGAGCAAAGCCGGTGCTTGCACCGAATACCGACGATTTCGACATGGGGCACGGTTCAACAGCTCTTTTTGCCTACGTTGCCGATCCCGACGGTACGATGATAGAGCTTGCAGAGGCCACAAAACTCAAGGTAACAGAAAAGTTCTCAATCGATCTTCGTAAGCGCAAGCCCGGTAAGGCCTTCCCCAAGTGGATGATGAAGAGAGTTCGCAAGAAGCGTTACAAAGAATAAGAGTGCTCCTTTTTTCACTTCGTGAAAAAAGATCGCAAGTTGATAATGAAAGGCCGCCGAAAGGCGGCCTTCTGATTAATTTCCGCTGGGGTCCCCGCGATATCACGTAGTGAGATCGTGGGGTGTTTTTTTATATTGCGTGGTGGTGTCCGGTTTTCTCGAACCGCTCGCCCCATTTCAGGCCTAACTCGTCGCGGACCTCCTTGAACGCCTTGATGGTAATATCGATATCCTCATCGGTATGGGCGGCGGTGGGTATCATCCGGGCGAGGAACACGCCCTTGGGAACCACCGGGTACATTACTCCGGAGATGAGGATGTGTTTCTCGTCGCGCATCTTGTGCAGAAACTTCATACCGGTCTCGAAATCCTCTGCCGGAACCATTACCGGCGTTACCGGGGATTGGGTCTTGCCCAGGCTGAAACCCGCTTCACACAGACCGTTCTGAAGCTTGTTGGTATTTTCCCACAGTTTGTCATACTGCTCAGGATGAGCCTTGAGGTATTCGATAGTTTTTATAATCGTCCAAACAACTACCAAAGGCAATGATTTTGCGAAAACCTGTGAACGTGCGTTGAAACGGATATACTCGCATACGTCCTTCGGGGCTGCAGAGAATCCTCCGATTGCTGCGTAGGCCTTGGCAAAGGTGCCGAAGTAGACATCGATTTCGTCCTGGAGACCGAAGTGGAATCCCAGTCCCCGGCCCTTGCCCATGGTGCCGTGGCCGTGCGCGTCGTCCATGAAGATGCGCGCCCCGTATTTCTTCTTGAGTTCAACGATGGGAGGCAGGTCGGCTATGTCGCCGGTCATTCCGTATACACCCTCGATCATTATTAGGATTCCGCCTTCGTGCAGACGTCGGGCACGCTTTAAGGCGCGTTCCAGACTTTCGGGATCGTTATGACGGAAAGGGATAAACTGACGGGTTGCGAAAGCCGCATCCATCATGGAAGCGTGGGACAGCTTGTCGATGACGATTACGTCGTCCTTGCCGATGAGTGCGTGCGTGGTTCCCTGAACACCCATGTAACCGTAGTTGAAAAGCGCTGCATCTTCCTTGTCGG
The DNA here is from genome assembly GCA_014729665.1 of Caldifarciminota bacterium. Lineage (GTDB taxonomy): Bacteria > Hydrothermota > Tepidihabitantia > B3-TA06 > B3-TA06 > WJJO01. The sequence continues at coordinate 1,323 of WJJO01000121.1, read as the reverse complement.
CATGCTCTGAGAGCATCTTTTCCAATTTGACGTGGTATTCGGTATTACCCGAAAGTATCCGTGCGCCCATCGGTGAGTAAACACCCCAGCGTTTTGCGGCCTCGATAGCGGCCTCCTTGATTTCCGGTATCGAGGTCAGTCCCAGGTAATCGTTAATTATCCATTGAACCATCTTCTTGCCCTGGAACTGCATTATCCTTCCGGGTGGACTTTCTAAAACAGGCATTGCGAAATAACGATCTCCACGCATACGAAAGTACGAGAAGTATCCGCCTTCCTCACTGCATTTTGAAAAAAGGTCTTTCATTTTTCCTCTTTTTTATTTTGTTTTCCTAAATTTCCTTCAGACTGAGTCCTGCAGGTGATTGAGTAATGCAGGGACCCGTGTCGGTTATTAAGCAAACAACCTCTTTACGTTCTCTTCCGATATTTCATCTCTCCTCACCTCGATATGTGGTTTCAGGTAGTTTATCTTATGGTCTGCAAACAACCTTTTTTCACCTCCTCCGGTGATGTTGAGAAGAATGCTTTCTTGCGAGGGAACGCTTCCGTTTTTAGCCGCATCGATCAAGGCCGCGGTTGCGACCTCGGCTGCCGGTGTGAGATCTATCCCCTCAGTCTCCTCGAAAACCTTTCCCGCGGCTTCAGCTTCTTCGTTAGTAACCGCGTACATCATGCCGTCGGTATCTGAAAGTGCATCGTACACACCGCCTGCAACCGCGTAAGGAGGCCTGCGATTGGAAAGCACGAAGGCGTTTATCTGTGATATTAGTTGCCGGGCCTCATCATCGGTCATTTCCGGCAGACTTCGGGACCTTTTCTCCCAGGCTTCGGTCATTGGTGCAAAGGGATAGTTCTGAACCAGGTGAAGCTTCACTTTCGTTTCCCCGAATCTACCGTCATCGGCAAGACGCCGGGCCGCTTCCCATGCGGAAACCCCGCCTGTGCCCGAACCGACAGCCTGGAAGTAATGAGCAGGGATCCTGCCCGCAGTTGTAACCGCAGCCAAAACAGATGTGCCCATGCCGTCGCGGCGGGCGACGTTCTTTGCTCCTCCCTCGGGGACGTAGCCGGGAAGGGCGGCGATCATGCCGGAGAGCTTGATGGCGTCGAAGTAATCTGCACCACCGGTTACTCCAACAAGTATGATTGAGTCGGAAAACGGTTTTGTAGACCAAAGGTTCTTGAACCCGACCTCGGGAACCACCAGCAGCAAGGGAAGATCGTTGACCGAACATATCTCGGCAAATGCCCGGGCGGTGTTGCCGGCCGAAGCTACAACTAAAGTCCGGTCATCATCGGTAAATCTGGACAGCACCGGGG
>WJJO01000120.1 GCA_014729665.1 Caldifarciminota bacterium | reverse complement strand
CCGTTACCGAGGGCCAGAAGCTGAGGCGCGATTTCAGCCTTGAAACCCGGGCAGTCGGGGTAGAAGGGGTAGAGATTACGGCGGTGCGCGCACGCTTCGAACATGAGGTGGACGTGGGAGTCAAGCGCATGGACTTCACCCAGATGCGCCAGATCCCGGGTTTCGTGGAGCAGGATCTTTTCCGGTCTCTGGAGATGCTTCCCGGGGTGATATCAGTATCAGACTACACCGCCGCACTCTACATACGCGGAGGTACCGCGGACCAGAACCTGATACTGCTGGACGGTGTAACCGTTTATAATCCCTACCATCTTCTTGGTTTCTTCTCGACCTTCATCCTCGAATCCCTGAAGGGCGCCGAGCTCTATACTGGAGGTTTCCCTGCCGAGTACGGAGGCGCGGTTTCATCCGTACTCGACGTCCAGATGAAGGCGGGCAACTCCGAACGTGTGGCAGGCTCTGCCGAGATAGGGCTTCTTACATCCAAGGCGGTCATCGAAGGTCCTTTGCCCTGGGGCAAAGGCTCGTGGCTTTTTGCAGGGAGAAGAACCTACATCGATCTCGTGACCTGGTCGCTGGATAAGATATTTGCCAAAGCTATTGAGAACAGCGGATTAGAAACCATATACCTTCCCTACCACTTCTACGACCTCAACGCCAAGGTGAACTGGGACGCTTCGGAGCGTTCGCGCTTCACCGTATCCGGTTTCTTCGGCGACGACGTACTGAATTTCGACTTCGAAGACGAATCAGGCCTCCTGTTCCGCTGGGGGAACGGAACACTCGGAGCCCGATGGCGCTACCTGTTCACGCCCCAGCTCTTCTCGGTCCTGGCCTTCAACGCCTCCCGATACCGGATCGCCTCCGACATCAGTGAGACATGGTCGGGCGGAAGCGGTTTTTACGAAGGGGACAGCGGTTCTGCAACGTATACCCTGAAGAGCGGTATCGGGGAGCTTGGTCTTCAGTGGAGGCTTTCGTGGTTTCCGAGCCCCTTGCATACCCTCGAGTTCGGGCTGGAGGGGAAGGGGATAGAGATAGGGAACTCCTACGAGGAGAGTGGGGAACAGTTCAATCCCGACTCTACCTGGCGCACGGTCTTTATCAATCAAAAGGATACATTCTGGCTCGCATCGGCCTACCTTCAGGATAAATGGGAGCCTACACCCTTATGGGTGATCGAGGCTGGCGTTCGGGGCGACTACTTCTCCTCGGGCTCCTACCTCAGGGTTTCACCGCGCCTGGGGATAAAACGCAGGATAACCGTAGACTGGGCCGTAAAGGCCGGGACAGGACTCTACTACCAGTACTTCTACGTACCCATGCCCCGCGACGAGATGATGCTGAAGATGCCCATCCAGTTCTTCCAGCAGTGGACAGCGGTGGACGAACGCTACCCGCCCCTGCAGTCGGTACTCCTTACGCTCGGAACCGAGCACCTCATGAAGAATGATATGAGTGTATCAGGAGAGGTATACTACAAGGACCTTCGCAACCTCAGGGAGGGTGATCCGTTCGGCGGAGACGGCCCTTTTGCAGATACCGCAGATATCACCCCGGGACAGGGATACTCATACGGAGCGGAAGTCCTTTTCAAGTACCGCGATTCGTGGCTGGGCTACTCATACTCCCTGACCCGCTACCGCTTCGGCGAAGGTGATTGGTACTATCCCCTGCATGATTCACGTCACAACCTGAACTTCAGCTTAGCACTACCCTTAGGCAAGAAGGGCTGGGAGTTTACCTCCGCATGGGTGTTCTCATCGGGCTTTCCGTTCACTGCTCAGGTCGGCTGGCACCAGTACGTCGGTGAGGACGACTACATAACCTGGATTCCCATCTCGGGCGAGAAGGGAGGGTATAGGTATCCGGCCTACCACCGCCTTGACGTGGGATTCACAAAATCGTTCAAGATGTTCTCCCGCTATGATGCCGAGTTCTACGTGCAGGTTCTCAACGCCTATGCCCGCAGAAACGTGCTCTTCTACGAATACGATGAACCCGACGAGGACGGGATTACAGAGCGGGAGCCGATGTACATGCTTCCGGTCCCCATACCCAGCATCGGGATAAGGGCGAGGTTCTGATGAGATTGAAACTGCATTTTTTGATCCCGGCAGCTATCCTCATAGCCGGATGCGCCCCTACACCCGACGATTACCCGGGCGAACCGAACGTTTACGCCCTCATCACCGCAGACTCCACCCACGCACACCTCATGGTCGGCAGAACCGTATCGGTTGCAGATACCTTGCCTGTAGATACGATAGTCGATACGTTCTGGATAGACGATTCGACCTTCGAGACATGGACTTACTATCAGATTCCGTGGAACGGGACGAGTAATGCCGACGTTATCCTCGAGTCCGGCGGAGACAACTTTACACTTACCGAACACCCGGATTCCCAGGGATACTACTTTGCAGACATTACCGCACCCCGGGCGGGCCAGTCGTGGACCCTTAAGGTAACCTATCCAGAGGGCGAGGAGATTTCTGCCCGGACAACCATCCCCGGTAATTTCGAGATAACGGGGCCGGATAATGATACCCTAACGGAGGACGATACCGTTCGATGGACCGCTTCGGACGGAGCCCGCGGTTACCAGGTCTCGATATTACAGTGGTTAACCTACGAGGAGGAGGATACTGCCTCCGTTGAATTCATCTCCTGGCCTTTACTGGTTTCGGCTGATACGCTTTCCGTCCCATTAAGTGATATGGGCTTCTCGCCCATGGGAGATTCCGTATGCATCTACATAATATCCCTGGATACGAACGCATACGATTACAAGTATTATGGAGAAAACATGTGGATGGTGGAGAACATAGTCGACTGTATGCACATAGAAGGTGCATGGGGGGTATTCGGGGCCGGGAACGTGGTGCGTTCAAAAACCTTCAGCATGGATACATCCGCGATACTGCCTGGTCAATAATCGATAAGATATATCGAGTTGTTCTTAACCTTTAAGCACCTCTTCGTAAATCCTTAAGAATCGTCTCCCGACGATATCCGGACTCATCATTCGCTTGATATAATTGTTTAGCTTCAGTCGATCGTATTTTTGCCAGTTGTTTACCATGAATATTAAACCTTCTGTAAGGTCTTTGATGTCTTTTTTATCAACCAGGATGCCTACATCTTCGTTGACGAATTCTTCAGGACCGCCGCATCTTGTGAGGACGACAGGAACCCCGTGTACGATCGCCTCCGCAGTTGCCACCGAGAAGGTCTCGTAGTTGCTGTTGAGTACGAAGAAGTTCGCTTTTTGGAACCACTCGTGAAGCTGGTCGTTAGGTACGTATCCCTGGAAAAACACCCTTCTGTTAAGGAGTCCCAGGTTGCGGGCAAGGTTGATGAGCATATCCCTGTCCTGCCCGTCCCCGAGTATATCCAGCCTAACATCAGGGTACTTCCGGCTAATCCCTTTGAATGCATTAATCAAACCTGAAAGATTTTTGCTCTCATCGTGCAACAACGATACGGTCAACGCCCTGATGATTCGTTTCGGCTTAGTTTTCCGTCCGGGTTCCTCCGGTATCTGAACCACATTTGGCACAATTCGGGGATTTCTCCGAACCAGACGATGATTGACTAATGATCGAGACAGGTAGCCGGATACAGCGGTAACCACTTTGGCCCTTTTGAAGATGAGCCTTATGATTCTTTTAACGAAGACCGGAATTGCCTTGAAACTACCTGTCTGAGCTACGTACCCCGACCAGTGTTCGGAAAGGATATACGGTATTTTCTTCATAATACTGAGGTATAAGGCAAGAAAGCCTGCAGGCCAGGAGACATTGAGATGAACGATATCGGGTTTTCCCCATATTTTAAGTATACGCTGGTAACCAAGTAGACTTCCTCTGAAATACCGAACTAAATCAATTATATAGGAGAGCTTAGGAATCAGCGATCGAACCGTCTTGCATCTCACCTTAACGATTTTCAGACCGTTTTCTTTTACAACTTTTAAGTCGAATGCACCTCCATCAAGATCGGCAACTAATCTTACCGATAGAACGTATTGATCGGCATACCTTGCCGCGGCTTGAGCGTGTTTTTTTATGAACAATCCTGCTAAGGGTTCGCGCTCAGCAGGGAAAAAGCTTGCCAGGAAAAGAACCTTATACATTAGCTAAGTGTCTGAATTGAACCGGTGCATTCATCTTTTCCTGCGTCCGCGTTTTATAAGGTTTCTTAGCCGAGAAGTAATGACCGCTTTTTCTTCGGGAAGCAGGAACCCTAAGGAAAGCAGATGTCCGGCGTAACACAGGGTACCCACCACGGTCTTTACAACGAGCCCTGTTATCGGCGAGGAGAAATGCCACCATGAAAGAACGGGTGTTAGGGTTAATGCGGTGACTGCAATAACGAGAATACGCCTCTTCTCGAACGGGATGGTTATTAAACGACCGGTCAATAAAAGGGTCGCCGCAAGCATGGCCGTGTAGGATGCAAAAAGGGCGATAGCCGAGGCCCAAAGACCTAAAACCGGAAGGAGTGTTACATTCAGAAGCACCGCAACGGCTGCAGAAACCAGGGTTGTTATTGTGAAGTATACGGTTTTTCTCTTAATCGCTATGACAGTTCCCAGGACGTTGCAGGCTCCGCCTACACACATACCCAGAACGAGTAAAGGTACGAGATGTGCACCTTCCCAATATTCGGGAAGCTTGGCAATGATCCTTAGGATTTCACTTGACGTCCCGCCCAGGAGAACGAGGGCGAATCCTGCGGCGAAGAGGAAATAGGTCAGTACCCTTGAGATAATCCTCGGAAGGTCGGGTCTGTCCTTGATGGAAAAAAGATAGGGCGCCCAGGCCAGGCCTAAGGGTACTATCAGAAGAAAGTTAATGACTTTCGGGAAGTTAAGGGCGTATGAGTAGATACCCACTTCCCTTTCTGTAAGAAATAGATTAATTAAGAACCGGTCGCCTAGATTTCGCAACCAGCCGAACGCCGCAGTGGGTATGATTGGAAGGGCGTATTTGAGCATGCTTCGTAAGGTGGTAAAAGAGAACTTGATTCCCTTAGTTTGCGTATAAACCAGGATTACCAGAACAGGAAAGGTGCATACTGCCAGTATGGCGTCAACTTCGTAAAGCCCCTTGAGTCCCCGCTTAAATACTACCAGGGCCAGGATCATAAGACCCACCCTTAAAAGTGCGGTAACGAGCGTATAAATGCTGTAGGCAATAGGTCTTTTTGCGCTGCGGAGATAGGAGAGGAAGATCATGACCGGTGGAGTGAATGCCGCGTACAGGGAGAAGAGTTTCAATATCGAGGCTGCCTGGTTCAATTCCAATCCCCAAATACCGTCACCGGGAACCTGTCCGAAGACTGCAAGTATTTGCGGCAGAAAACTGGCAAATGCAAAACTAACGGCTCCCCAGAATAGTGACATAATCACACCAAGTGTAAAGCCGGTTGAGACAACCTTGCGGCGTTCTTTCAGGGAGCTAACCTTGTAGTAGTCGGCCAGAACCGCTTGATCCAGGGCCCAGAGGCTAACTATCTGCAAGACGCCGTATATTGCCATAGTTAAAGCACGTACGCCGAATTCGTCTGCGGGAAGGTATGCTGCATACAGCGGCATAAGCAGAATCTGTACCGCCTGAGTACTCGAACGCCCGATACCGTATATTATTGTATCCTTTGACAGCAGCTTAAGGTCGGTGAGTTTCATCTGGACGATCGCTTGCTATGGACCACTATAAGTGATGCTGAGCTAACCGGTTGTATATCGATGAAGACACCTGAAAGGGTTTTTAGTGGTGCCCTGGGTTCTTCAGGCATTCGGTATCATAAAAGGAATTAGCGGCATGTCAAGACTGATGTCTGAAAGACCTGTTACTCGACAATAACCGAACGAAGGAGTTAATCTTACTTCAGGGTTACTCTTTTTACGTCTCAGTCCTGCGTGTATCAAGGGTATTGACACTCCCGTAAACATGCCTAGTATGTAATAAGGTGTAGGTTGCAATGAATTGCGTCTCAGGTAGAGTTAGAGACAAGGAGGATATGAATATGACTTTACCTGAGAAGGAAGCAATAATCAGGCATCGAGAGCGGCTAATGGTTG
>WJJO01000119.1 GCA_014729665.1 Caldifarciminota bacterium | reverse complement strand
GCAACAACCAGACCGGCCAGGATACCCAATGATGAGGAAATGAGGAACCGTACCAGAAGACGCGGTCTTCCAATGATATCCCCTGCGATTATAGCCCCGCCGAGAAATACGATAAATCCGAATATTAACAACGCCTGAACTATCCAGGGCGTGATTAGCCCGGCAAAGATAGTTACCAGGATCGCGGTCAGCAGGGAAACAATAGCCGCGTAAATCAGCCCCCTTTCGTGGAAGGCGGCTATGATATAGGCTATCAAACCGACTCCTGCGGCAATCTGCATAACAATTCGCCATATTGGATTTCCATAAAGCGCGAGATTGAGGATAAGCTGTGTGGTGCCGGCAAGGACCACCGCGAATACGAAGGCCAGCGACATCCTCCAGAACGATTTCCGATCGCGTCTCATGGGGTGAGGATAACGGATTAAGGGATTATGTCAAGAATACATCTGGGAGGTCCCTTCCGACTTCTGTCTCAACCGCTTAATCCGCTCCCAAGTGTAACGCAGATATTACTCGGCGAATATTACCTCAGTCCACGTAGGCATCTCAGGAACCTTTCCCTCCAGTATCATCTGCTGCCATGCCTCGTCGGTCAGACGGTCTGCCATATCCTGTTTAAACTCGTAGTAGGTGAACGTTCCGCCCTGGGCTACGTAGGGTTTGCCCTCAATCTCAACCAGAACAAAAATCTGTGCAGGACTGCCAGTCGCTTCCTCAAGCACCTGACCCGAGTTTAGGTCGGTGTGAACGTCTGCGATAAGGGCCATGCGCTGGTCGGCGTCGGACAGGACAACGTTGCCCAGCTTGTAGGGCAGCGAGCCTAGATCCGATGAAACGTACCACAGGAACGAATGCTCCTCAGCGCTCAAGGTCTGGCCTTTAAGCTGCTTTTGGGAAAGTGCCGCAAGTTCGTCCAGGATTTCGGCGAAACGTTCATAGGCTCCTTCGATTTCACCGCCCTCTTCGGCAAAACCTGCAATAACACGCGCACATTCGGCCATTGCCGTATAGAGTTCAGGCGCTTCCTCAACGTATGCAAGCCTGAGGGGCGGCGGTGGAGCCGCGGTACCTACAGCGGTGTAGCTCTGCTTGGCATAGAGTATCGCGTCGTGGCGAAGCTCTGTCCATGAACCGAGGGCGGTCAGGAGCTTCTTGCGCTCCCATGCATTTTCGTCGACCTTCTTCGGCGCACGAGCCTTCCGGTACAACCTGAAAAGCTCGAACCACCGGAAGTAAATAGAGGATTCTCGCTCCGTATCAGGTAAACCTGCATACCACTTGACCATCTTTTCAAACTGTTCGTCATACCCCATATACTCGGTATCCCCGTCCTTTCTCAATATCGATTCAGCTATATCCCATCCCAGCACTCCCATCGCATCCAGCCCGCGGGGGAAGACGCGTACCGCACCTACAAGGGTCATGCCCCAGGTAAAGGGCTTGCGATTGGTCTCGGCAGTGTATTCCGTAACCCTGTCGAAGGTAAGCTGGGAGAATATGTAGGAGTCCGGGATGAATCTCTGAGGCATGAAGCGCATGGATAAGGGGATATCGATCTGTTCTTCTCCCGATGACAGTGCAAACTCAGAAAGAATCATTGGCTTGTAATCCTTGCGCAGTTCTGCGGCAAAATCGCGGAGCTTTGCTTTATCTGCAAACACATCGGGTTCCAGCTTCTCTTTGTAGAAATCGTCTGCCGCATCTATCAGCTGCCCGGGCGTCAGGTCATCGGCGTACCCGAAGAAGAATGCCGTGGGTTCGTAGATATTCTTCCAGAGTGAGTTGAGTTCGCCGTTATTTGCAAGATTTAGCGATATCAGCAGGGCTGTCTGCATGGGAAGAACAGGCTTATTCTCTTTAGGTATGTGAAGGGGAAGCCTGCCGAACCACATCATCGCCTTGAAGTAGCGGCGGAACTCCTCGGACCGCGTGTAGTGTCCCCGGGGTACGTACTGGGAGTAATCCTCCTTGACCTCGGGCAGAAACTTGACGTCGTCAAGACCCTCGTGTTCTTCTATCTTTTTAAGCTCCTCCTCTACGATTTCTGCATCTTCATCCGAAATCTCGACATCAAGTTCGAGCAGGCTTGCCGCAACCGCAAAGTAGATGAATTCAGCCCTGGCCGCCTCCTTCAGATCACCCTCAGACTCTTCATAATCGAGTTTTGCCTGGGCAAGCATACCTTCGGTTAACTCCTCGAGCTTGGGCAGCAGCTGTTCTAACTCCATTATCCTAACGGTATAGTCCACCATCAGGTGAAGGGTGTGGTAGGGCAAGTCAGCCGAGATGAACATCGGAGTCGATGAAGACCTCATATAATTCCCGTAAAGATCGTATATCTCTTCCTGCATGGTCGGGCAGAGGACGAATCCCAGTTCGTCAACTCTACTAAAACCCTCGCCCTGAAGTCTGTAATTGATATCGGGCTGTGTTTTTGCCGGTTCCAGACCGTCAAGCCTGCCTGCAAAGGCGGTCGAAAAGCCTAAACCCAGCGTCACAACTGCAATCATCAATAAACGCACGTTGCCTCCTAGTTGGGTTACTATATCAGGTGATACAGGAGTGTCAAGCGCTTATTCCCAGACTTCAGGTTTCAGCCTCCTGGGTCTTGGTCCGACCGCTTTTGTAAACCGTTCGATCCAGGATGGCTGGCGCAGGGGTTCGAAGTCCGGATCATCCCAAGCATGGGCAACATCGAACTCCGCGCCCTTGATGCCCTTGGTCTTGCTCAGTTGCTCGACAGCTTCCTCGTACCGGTCGAGGTGCGACAGGGCGCACGCCATATTGTAGTGGCCTTCCGCATCTGAGGAAAGCTCTATTGTTCGCTCCGCATCGCGCACCGCGGCCTCGAACAGGCTGCGCGAATAGGCAGGTTTGAGAGCGGCGCCAAGATCGATGAGGGCTGCGGCACGTTTATCGAAGATGATGGGTATATTCGGCTTGATTTCCGAGGCCCTGTCGAACGACCGGATAGCCTCGTGATAGCGGCGCAATTTGCGCAGGGATAATCCCATCTCGTAGTAAGCCCTGGCGAACTTTGGCTTGAAGTAAATTGCCTGTTTGAAGGAGTCGATTGCGTCTGCGAAACGACCCAGTTTGGCCAGAACACTTCCCCGGTTGTGGTATGCATTGGGATCATCTGGTGTTGACTTGATAACACCCTCCGCCGCCTCCAGCGACTTGTGATAGCGCTTGAATTCATCCATACGGTTCTCCTTTCGACAGTCTGACTCAAGGGTGATTATTACTTGATTATAGGTCGGTGTGTTGTAACGTCAATATTTAAGGGGTAGTAATAGTATACATCCTTCGCTTCGTACGTTTATTCAATCTTTAATCAGTGGTTTGTGAAAAATCTCTGCACCTCAAATAAATTGAAAGCCACCGGTGCAGGCGGCAGGGACTCCATGAAAAGCCTGCCGTAGGCCTTCTTCGCGATCCTCGAATCGAGAACCGCTATGACTCCGTAATCCGCGTCCCTTCTTATCAGCCTTCCGATTCCCTGCCTGAACCTGAGCACCGATACCGGCAGCTGGTAGACGGTGAACGGCTCCTGTCCCCGGCTTCTGTATCCTTCAAGTATAGCCTCTGACCTTGGATCGTCCGGAACCTCGAAAGGCAGCCGCGTGATAATCAATAAGACCAGCGCCTCGCCCGGTATGTCCACACCCTCCCAGAACGAGGTGGTTGCGAAGAGAACCGAGGATGTGTCTTCCCTGAATTCCTCCAGGAGTTTGTTTCGTGTCGTACGTCCCTGGACGAGAACAGTGTGTTTATCCGAGAGACTCTCTTCAAGTTCGTCAACGGTTTTATTTAAAGTAGCATAACTCGTGAAAAGCACAAGTGCACGTCCATCGCTTGCATCTATCAACTGTTCGACACGTTCCTGCAGCTTCCCGAGCCATAAACTTGACTGCGGGGGAGGCAAGTCGTGTGCAACGTAGCAGAGTGCGTTGCGTTCGTAGTCGAAAGGGGAGCCCAATCTCAATGTTTTTCCCCTGAAACCTGTCCTGCCTGCGGTGAAGGTGAAGCTCTTGCCCACGGTCAGGGTCGCCGAGGTCAGGATGTTAATCCAGTCCTGGGTCCACAGGGAGTCTTCAAGATGCCGCGCAACATCTATGAGCGCGGAATGGATAGAGATCCTGTCCGACCTCCGCGCAGCCTCCACCCAGTGGACTGAGTTGGGATCGCTCATCTCTAAAAAACTAACCGCCGCGTTACGGGCAACACGCACCCTGTCACCCAGGGAGATTATCTCGTATGACAGGT
>WJJO01000118.1 GCA_014729665.1 Caldifarciminota bacterium | reverse complement strand
ATCCCGGTAATAGCCGCACGCAGGGAAGGCGGTCTGTCGTTCCTGGGGATAACAAGTAAGCGGCTGGCACTTGGATTGATTGTAGGCGGGGTCGTTGGAATAATCATCGGTGGGATAACACTCCTTACCGGATTTCTATCAGGGCTCAGTCCGTCCCTGCCCCCCCTTCAGGACGCCGCAGCCTACCTTCTGCAGACCATCTTTCACCTTGCCGCAATTGAGGTCTTCTACCGCGGATGGGTAGCCGCGAGATTCGAAGAATCCTACGGTTTATTCCCAGCAATCATCATCTCAGGTCTGCTTTACTCCCTTTCCCATCTATTCACCTGGGGAATGGACCCCACTACCCCCGCGGCCTCCCTGCCTCTATCCTATTTCTGGACCAACCGATTCTTCTGGCATCTTGGAATAGGCGTTTTCTTAGCGGGATTGGTGAGATTTACTCAAAACCTGGCGTCGTCCTTTATCATAGTTTTAACAACGACTGTCATCGGAGAGCTCATACCCGGAGGACCCGCGCATAACATGGAGGACTCGGGTGCGGTGATAGTGGGAACACTTGCGCTTGCAGGGATAGTAACGATTGTGGTGTGGTTGAGCGGACGGGGGAAAAGGGGTTAAAAAATACCTCTCGATAACTCTGCCTGTAATACCTGCATTCTCGAAAAGTTATGTCAATTTCGGTATCAGGATTTCACTGAACCCTGGAACGCCGCTTCGACACCTAACCCTTCCCCTATCTCTATAAGCTTATCATAGGTTGGCTCGTCTATGTCGACTTCGGTTTTATTCCTGTCCTCCGCTTCGGCCTCCTTCTCACCGGCTATCCAGATGCGTTCGGCGCCCTCGGCCGGGGGTACATCCTTAACCATCCGGATGAATGAATCCATTCGTTTCTTGAAATCCGAGATATCCCCGAACGCTCCGGGATCAAGTGCGGCAAGGAAGTGGGAAACATCGGGCGGCCTACCCTTGCACCCGTAGACTTCTCGACCCATAGATGCCAGACCCAGACCGCCGGAGAGTACCTCGACCACCGCGGCCAAATCGAAGCCCTTGTAGCCGCGGTCTTCCTCGCCCGCGCCGCCCAGAGGAAGCAGACCTCCTCCGGCACGATCGAGAAGATTCTTAAGTACCTGGCCGGGGTTTCCGGTCGGATTACCGTCCTTATCTGTAGCCCATGTCGGGGGCAGACGCTTCCCGAGTCTCTTGTAAACCTCGAGCTTGCCCCGTGGCACGGTGGAGGTCGCCATGTCCAATACGAAAGGTCTTTCCTTACCCGCGGGTACGGCAACGGAAATTGGATTGGTTCCCAGCACCGCGTCTTTGCCGAAGGTCGGAACCACCAGTGGTGCGGAGTTCGTCGCGGAAAAGCCTATCAGATCGTGCTCCAGCGCCGTCATCGCGCAGTAACCGGCTATGCCGTAGTGGTTGGAGTTACGGATCACCGCTGCGGCCATGCCCGAGACCCGTGCCTTTTCGATCACCCTGCGCATGGTCTTGACCGATACCACCTGACCCATGCCTGCTTGACCGTCTACTAAAAGTGTAGTGGCGGTTTCTTTGAGGATCTCCGGTTCGGCATCAGGCTTCATTATCCCGGCTCGGATACCGTCCACATAGCGCTTCAGCCGTGCCACCCCGTGAGAGGCGATACCCCTGCGGTCTGATGCGAGTAGTACGTCTGTGGTGATCACCGCGTTCTCCTCACTCATTCCCAGCTTCGTAAACACCTCTATTGTGAACGTCCTCAAAGGCTCTATCTTGACCCGTGCCATCAATCCTCCTTGGGGTAAGGGGTACCTGTATTGATAACGGCTTCAGCCATCTTTCGAATGAATCCCGGCACAAGTCCTTCCCTCTTCAGGTCTCTCCTCAGTCTTTCTATCAGTTTTGCCGAGTCTATGCCTGCAGGGCATATTTCCTTGCACCTTCCGCACAGGGCGCAGGAGTAGGCCAGGGGCGCGGCCTTGGTCAGTCCGCCCGATATCAGCGCGGTCCACGGGACACCTATGCCGCCCATGTAGTGGTACCCCCAGTGCCCGGACACCAATGGGTAGATGGCGCACTCGTACATGCATGCCCCGCAGCGCAGGCACCGCAGCATCTCCCGGTAGTCGGGGTCCCGGGCGGCCTTGAGTCTGCCGTTATCCAGAAAGATAACGTGAAGCTCCCTGGGCCCGTGGGCACCGTAAACAGTAATCTTCTCTATGTCGCCGGTCTTGGCCGGTCCGGATATCATCGAGACGTAGGAGGTGACAAGATATCCGGCGTAGCGCATTAATACCTCCAGACCGAGCATGGCATCCGACAAAGAGGGCATCAGCTTCTCCAGTCCGATGACCGCAACGTGAACCTCGGGTGCGTTGGTGGCGAATCGGATGTTTCCCTCGTTCTCGATAAGGAACATTGTGCCCGTATCCGCGGTAATAAAGTTAGCCCCGGAGAACCCAACGTCTGCAGAAAAGTACTTGTCGCGCAGGAACTCCCTTGCGAACATGGTGAGCTTCTCGGGATCTGTAGGCATCTCTCGACCCGCTACCTCGGAGAAGACCTTTGCCGTTCTTTCACGAGGTACGTGCACCGCCGGGGCAAGGATGTGCATCGGTTTCTCCCCCAGAAGCTGGATAATAAACTCGCCAAGGTCGGTCTCCCACACCAGGTTGCCGGTCTCCTCCATCATGGAATTGAACTCTAGCTCCTCGGAGGTTATGGACTTAGCCTTAACTATGGTCTTGCCTGTGCCGATGATGTCAGCGAGTATCTCGTTGGCGGCAGAGGCATCTGAGGCATAGTAAGTCTTTGCATGGTTGCGTTCGAGCGCTTCGCGGGCGCGAGCCACGTAATCGGCAAGATTGCAGATTACCTCGTCCTTGATTTCCAGAAGCCTCTCCCTTTTCCCCTCGACCTCCGGGAATGCCGCCAGGGCAGCGTCGCGGTTCTTCCGGAATGATGATACCGCACGCTCTAAGGCCGTCTTCAGAAAATCATCTTTGAGAGCTCTATATATCTTCCGCTTGTAGGCGTTGAATGCCTTGTTTATGTCCTCAGTCGTCTCGGCGCCTTTTGCATTACCGGACATTATTCCTCCTCCATATTCTCAGCCAAAAACATGGGCAGGTCGAATACGTTAAACCCCCTTTCGGTGATCTCGCCTGCACCGTCGGTGAGGTTCAGGGTGCAGAACGGACAGGAGGTCACGATGATGTCGGTTCCTTTGTTAAGGTAATCATCTATAATCTTGCGCTTTGCCGCGGCAACCGCAAGCTTGGGCAGCGAGGCTCTGAGTAATCCACCGCCCCCGCAGCAGGTTCCCAGCTTGTCTGCACGTTCGGCCTCGACCACCTCGGCGCACGACGCCAGAACGCTTCTCGGTTCCTGATGCAGTCCCGGTCCTCTTCTGCCTATACCGCAAGGGTCGTGGTATACTATCTTCATGTCCTTGTGTAACTTGAGTTTTATCTTGCCCTGGTTTAAGAGTTCGACCGCGAACTCTACGAAGTGCATTGTCTCGAACCCGAGCTCTATCCCGAAATCATTCGGGAACCCCTCGCGAAACATGAGGTAGCAGTGAGGACAGGAGGTAACCATACGGGTTATGCCTGCCTCGACCATATGTTTTTTTACCCTCTGAACGTGGGCTCCGGCTTCCCGGTGATACCCGGCCAGAAGCAGGGGAACACCGCAGCAAAGATCCTTGCCGAGTGGTACGTAGTCAATCCTTGCCTTGACGAGAAATCCAACCAGTCCTTCAAGCAGGTGGGGTGCTCCCACGGTGGTACATCCGAAAAAAACTCCCAGTTTCTCTTTGTCCGGCATTTCAATCCCCAGTGTTATTTAGGCGTGAATATGCCTACAGGTAGTATCATCTCCTCGGGTGAGATGCCGCCGTGCTGGAGCGTATTTTTATACTGGGCCTCGTACTCCTTGGGCTTGGTGGGATAGATAAAGTAACAATCGCGCTTTGCGATAACGAAATTTGTCGGGCGGGGGAATCTGGGGAGTTTATAAACGGTGGGATCGGATAATGAAACAGCATCCTTGCTGTTTACCGTGAGCGCAGGTCCGTACTTATAGCGAAGGTTCAATGATATCTCTCTCCCTCCCTTGACGATGGTCGGTTTGGCTACCCTTAAGAATCCGTGATCGGAGGTAAGCACGATGGTTACGCCTCGATCTGATAGCTCCTCGATGATCCGGGGGAAGTGAGAATTGGCGAACCACGCCCTCGTTACGTCCACCAGTGCATAATCGGAGGGAGTAATCTCTTCGAGCAGGGAATGAGGTCTGACCGAGTGGATGAGTACGTCGAGGAAATTCATCACAAACACGCGCAGCCCTTCGTTACGTGATATGAGTTTGTCGAGTTCCCTTTCTGAATCCTGCACCCTCTTGGTTTTCAAGTAAAGTGCGGATGCCGGAATCTTCAGGCGTTTGATTTGTTCTTCGAGTAGTTCCCTTT
>WJJO01000117.1 GCA_014729665.1 Caldifarciminota bacterium | reverse complement strand
TTCGGGAATCAACAACCCCTGAGGAGAAGCTGGATCTTCAGACCCCAATGGCAGAATACGGCCCTCAGGATTGTATTTACCGGAGCTGCATCCACCAGTATCCTCATCGTTGTCCTTATCTTCATATTCCTTTTCAGGGAGGCGCTGCCTTTTGCTTTCGATCCGGGTATCGGAGAACTGTTTGCACCACGCTGGAGCCCCACCTCGATGAAGGAGGTGATGTACGGGATATGGCCTCTTTTAACCTCATCGATTCTGGTAACCGTAATCGCCACCGTCATATCGGTTCCGATCGGAGTAGTTTCCGCTGTCTACATCTCCGAGGTAGCATCTACGGGCGAACGCGAATTTTTCAAGCCTTTCATAGAGCTTCTGGCCGGCATACCATCGGTGGTCATAGGATTCTTCGGGATCATGGTCCTGGGTCCGTTGATTAAGAATGTTTTTAACGTCGACTCCGGACAAACCGCTTTGACCGGCGCACTGCTGTTGGCGTTGATGGCTTCACCAACTATAATATCCATATCTGAAGACGCTATCCGCAGCGTACCACGTTCCTACAAGGAGGCCTCACTTGCCACCGGCGCCACTAAGCTTCAGACCATATGGCGGGTAACGGTTCCCTCCTCTCTGTCCGGGATAATCGCGGCGGTGATGCTTGGGATGGGAAGGGTGATTGGTGAAACCATGACCGTGCTTATGGTTACGGGAAACGCCAAACATCTTACCTTAAATCCGCTGGATCCGGTACGTACAATGACCGCGGCCATTGCGGCGGAGATGGGCGAGGTTGCACGGGGCGGACATCACTACCGGGCCCTGTTCTGGATAGGTATAATCCTGCTTCTTCTTACCTTTGGATTAAACATGATCGCCCAGCAGGCATTGAAGAGATTTGGAGCCCGGCAATGACGGCAAGACAGGCGAGGAATATCCGTGAAGGATCTGTAAAATGGATAATGAGGCTGGTTACCTACCTCATAGTGGCGATTGTAGCCTACATCATCCTCGATATCGTAATAAAGGGGATTCCGGCAATCAACGGGGAATTCCTTACAGGGATGCCTTCAAAGGGAGGACGGGAGGGCGGTATCCTTCTGCCTATCGTCGGGACACTGCTTCTTATCGCCGGAACCATCGTGGTCGCCCTTCCTTTGGGCATGGCCTCCGCAATATACCTGGCCGAATATGCCAGGCAAAACCGGTTCACCAAGATTATCAGGCTGGCGATCGTTACACTGGCGGGTGTTCCTTCTATTGTATTCGGACTGTTCGGTCTCGGTTTGTTCGTTCAGTTTCTTCGTTTCGGTGTATCGGCGTGGGCAGGGTCATTTACCCTGGCGTGTATGATTCTTCCCACCATCATAGTGGCCTCCGAGGAGGCGCTGCGCGCCGTGCCCCAGGGACTGCGTGAGGCAAGCCTTGCGCTGGGCGCAACCAAGTGGCAGACTATCCGGAAGAACGTCCTGCCCTACTCCATATCGGGTATGATCACGGGATCGATCCTGGGTATCGGCAGGGCGGCTGGTGAAACGGCACCCATTTTGTTTACCGCGGCAGCCGGTTATATGCTTACCCTCCCACGAGGTATGGGGGATCAGGTGATGGCTTTGCCATATCATCTTTTTGCCGTTTCCGTTCACTTCCCCCGTACCGAAGAGGTAGAGCTTATGAGATATGGAACGGCGTTGGTGCTCATTACACTTGTCTTGAGCATAAATCTCGTTGCAATCATCCTGCGTATTCGCGCAAGGAGGAAAATCAGATGGTAGCACAAGCAAAAAGAAATAAAGGGGACATAAAAATCACGACAAAGCTCTCCGGTGAAAAGCGTGCCGTCCGAAGCACCTCATCGGCGGCGGTTCTAACTGAGAATCTCGATTTCTATTACGGTTCCGCGCAGGCCCTGTTCGATATCACCCTCGACATTCCCTCCCAGCACGTTACCGCCCTCATAGGCCCGTCCGGATGCGGAAAATCGACATTCCTGAGATGCCTTAACCGGATGAACGATATCATCCCGGGTACAAAGGTGGAAGGTAAGCTATATATCGACGGCGAGAACATCTACGAGAGGAACACAGACGTGGTCGCCCTGCGCAAGAAGGTCGGGATGGTATTTCAGAAATCGAATCCTTTTCCCAAGTCTGTCTTCGATAACGTAGCTTACGGTCCCCGAATCCACGGCGAACGCAACATGAAAAGGCTGTCTGAGATAGTTGAACGCAGCCTGGTTCACGCCGGACTATGGGAGGAGGTAAAGGAAAGACTGCAGGACAACGCCCTGGATTTATCCGGCGGTCAGCAGCAAAGGCTCTGCATAGCACGTGCACTTGCAGTGGACCCGGAGATTCTTCTCATGGACGAGCCGACATCCGCACTCGACCCCAAGGCCACGGCAAGGGTGGAAGACCTCATCGAGGAACTTGTCAAGGACTTTTCTATAGTTATAGTTACCCATAACATCCAGCAGGCTGCGCGGGTTTCCGACTTTACAGCCTTCCTTTTTGAAGGCAAGTTGATCGAGTTCGACAATACACGAAAACTTTTCACCAAGCCTGCCAAAAAGCAAACCGAGGATTACATAACCGGACGCTTCGGCTAAGGAGTTAACATGACCAGACATCTTCAAAGAGAGGTTTCGAGGTTAAAGAAACAGGTTCGCAAGCTGGGGAAGGTTGTGCAGGAAAACCTCGACGATGCGATAAAATCGGTTCGGGATCGCGATCCGAAACTGGCCGAGGAAGTAATCCAAAAGGATCAGGAAATCGATCAGATGGAAGTCGATACCGAAGAAGAATGCCTCAAGCTTCTGGCCCTGTATCAACCGGTGGCGGTAGATCTGAGGTTCATTATAGCGGCGTTAAAGATGAACAACGATCTGGAACGTATAGGCGACCTTGCATTGAATATTGCCAAACAGGCCAAGCAGATTGCTTCCGGACGTAAGTTAAATCCTCCGTTCGATGTTGATGAGATGACCACCAAGGTTCAATCGATGGTTGCCGAAAGCATGGCGTCGATGGTCAACATGGATGCAACCCAGGCAAGACGGGTTATGCTAGAAGATGAACCTATAGACCGGATGCACCGCGAGATGTACGAAAAGGTAGAAAAGCTTTTAGGAAAAAGACCCAAGTACGCCGATATTTATATAAGATACCTGTCGGTTTCCAGATACCTTGAGCGCATCGCCGACCACGCAACCAATATTGCCGAGGATGTCATCTACCTGGTTGAAGGCGAAATAACCCGTCACGGGGGCGGCGACCTTAATGAAGAGGGGGAGAACGGCGCAGAAAAGTAATTACCGCAAGACAGCAATAACGTAACCTTAGTCCTTCTTTGCCCGGGTTAATAACCTGGGCATATTCTTTGTCTGACTATTAAACAGGTACCGGGGTACTACCGGGTCAGGACTACCTTTTGAATGTGTTCAAAGTTGAGTGAGGATGTCTTTACGAAGTATACACCCGGCACCAGCCTTGCATCGGATTTGACATCCCAGCAGAAGGGTATATTCCCCGAGGTGGTTGCTACCTGCCGGCCTGTTATGTCAATAATTGAAACCTCGAGCTGCGAATTATGAGGTCCTGAAAAATGCAGTTTTCCATCGCTAAAACGGCTAACCGGAACCGGATGCTTTCTGACATCTGTAAGCTCCGCTATTGCACCCGAGGTTACCTTTCCGTCAAAGGTGACCAGGCGGATGTCATCAACGTACCAGCCATCGAATTGATTTTCTCCGTTTGATTCGAGAAGAAAACGTATCTGCAAAGACTCCGAGCCGCAGTATGAGTTGAGATTGAATGTTTCCTCCGTCCATTCGTCCTGAGACCCGCACCAGTGTTTAATGGTGTTCCAATCCTCGTAGGCTTTGGTCTTTATCTGCAATGCAGCCCAATCCCACGTTTCCTCGGTAGAGAACCGGTGCCAGAAACTCAACTCTGCAATCAGCGCATCCCCTAAATCGATTTTTGGGCTGGTCAAAGTTGCATCTGAGGAAGCAGGATAGGGTCCATAAGGTGAATCGGTCATGGAATATTTCCCTGAATGGGATTGTTCGGTCGTAAAGTTCCATCCATCTGTCTGCCAACCCGGAGCCGTCTGGGAATCGAAGTTCAAATCCTCGGTTGCGTTTTCATCACCGACGGGCAGGATTACCTGATGGACGAAGGAAAAACCAGCCGAATTAATGGTCATTGTGAGTTCGACAGCCGAATCGGGAAGGGCCGATGGAGAGACTAAAACCTCGACTCCGGTCTCGCCCTTCCACATCTGTCTGGGGCCTATCGACGGAATCGATGCCGAAGGGGTAAGTATATCGATCCTGGAATCTGAACCCTCGAGTTTAACCTCCACCTCTCCCGTGGCGTCGCGTACGCTGGTATTCTTAATATCCAAAACCAGGTTAACCTTCTCTCCCGGGGATATATTACCGTCTTCGTTTTCATCCGACCACCAAAGTCTTCTAATTTCTGCATATACGCCTGCGGCCTTGGCCGATTCCACCAGCAGAGGAAGGTTTTCTTCCAAATGCCTTGGAACCGATGCGTCCTCCCAGAACTCGTCTCCAACCTCGATCGTAACTGCGTAGATCTTACCCTTCTCGGTTCTTTCCCCGTACATCCAGTCGTCCGATCCGCCGTTGGTCGGGTAAAGTTCAACCCCGGCCATTACCGCATAGAAGTTCCCCCTTGTCGCTGCCTCTCCCCAGTCCCGGAAGACCTCAATATCCTCGCAAGGGGCAGAGGTATAGCCCCAGGGGTACATAAAGTAGTTGGCATGGCTGTGGTAGTTTACGGCGGTTACGAAATCATGTTCCTTACAAAGGTTCATTATCGACTGGGTCTCGGGCTCAGAACCCGGAGCCGTACCCCTGTAGTTGTCCATCTGCGGGATAGGGGAGGAGCCTTGATCGTCCAGGCCCCATTTATACGGGTAGTTGCGATTGAGATCGACCCCTGGATTGGGTTGTCCGGCCGGGTTCCCGTTCTTGCGGTGCATCCCCCCGCCTGCAGGAAATGCCGCTTCGTTGATGAGGTAGCCGTCGGGATTGAGTATGGGAATGATCCATATCTCGCGATTATCCACCAGATGGGTGATCAATGGGTCAGTACCGTACTCCTGACAGAACATACGCGCACCTTCGACGCATATATTAACGCATATCGGTTCTCGTGCATGGTGAAGACCCGTGAAAAGTACCTCGGGTTCGTCTTCGTCTGATTCGACGTTATCGGAAATCTTTACCGCATACACGTAGTTCCCCTGAATGGTCAAACCATCATAATCGTCATTCGGCAAAACCATCCGTTCCGTGATGAGATCCGGATACTGCTCGTGCAGCGAATCCAGTATCGAGTATGCCTCGGCAAGGGTATAGTAGTTGCCGAAAGGTCCTGAACCGCTCATCCGTGATGAATAATACACCTCGAGGTCGTCGATCACGACGACGTAGGTTATACCTCGTTCAGCCAGTACATCGAGTTCGGATTGGTTAACCACTATCTCGGCGGCATATCCCGGTTTTAGCTCAACGATATCGAAACCTGCAAGTTCATGAACGGTTATACCCTGGTTTAAGGGAACCCTGACCTGGAACCACTTTGCAGATAATAAACCCATGGTGAAAAGGATGAAAACGATGGCTTTTTTCATTGCTGCGCTCCTTTCAAATGTAGCCCTGGGGAGGTTGAGGTATTAATCCGTTCTTGATGTTTTGCCCAGGGTCCTGGAAATAATTAAACCAAGCTTTCACTCGACATTTGTTTTCCGAAACACCCGTTAACCCTACTACCCGTCATCAAGATTAGACGTATGCTGGGCAAGATAGTTAACAAAATCGCTTTACCTGATTTCGTAAACATGTCCTCTGCTCGTAAGGAATACGCGTTCTAACCTTCCTTGGGTATCTGTCCAGATAACCAGTACCGGATATTTCTCCAGGATTCCATCTCGGTGTCCCTTACCGGTAACGCTCCATATAACAATATCCTGGTTGAATGCGTATCCTTCGAGTACGAGGGAACCGTCCGCCGACCACTCGGCAAACCCGAGTTCCTGAAGAAACCTGCTTAAACGTCTGGATTGTCTTTTGATTAAAACTTCAGCTCTTGATTGAATCTCGTTCCTGTTCAGTTTTTCCTCCGAGCATTCGAGAAGTCTTGCCCGCATCATGTAGCCTGACACCTCGTACTCTACGGCGTGTATACGAGCGGTAATTATCCCTCCCCAATGGGGTGAAATCTCAGCATCTAAAAGGATGCGTGCTCGGCGATAAGCAGAACCACTATCGACGCTTACGATATCCAGGGACTGCAGTTTATCGGAAAGCATCCTCATGGTGCCGGTCAGAACGGTATCCGCATCCGGAAGAACGAGATCGTCTGAAGGTATTATTACCCTTTCATCTTCACAAAGTTCTATCCTCGGTAAAAAGAAACATTGACAGATGATTAAAAAAAAGGTAAAAAATGGAATCATCCCTTGAGTATAGGCTCGGCTGAATCAAGGTCAAGCGGGTTTGACGGCGACGAGAAGGTGTACGGTGCCGAACTTGGAAAGTTCCCTTCTGTAAACGGTCTTGAGACCTGCACCCGAAAGGATAGGCTCCTCGCCACGGGGATGATCGCCGAGGAACCGCCACAGACGGTTTATACCCTTTGAGAAGACGGTCGATTTATTGGCCGGACCTGCATCTACGATAACCAGACGTCCACCGGGCGCCAGAACCCTTGAAAGCTCTGCAGCAACCGGCGCAAGGTCGGCTGCATGGGTAAGGGTGAAGGTTGCGAGAACCGAGTCGAAGTAACCGGCGGGGAAGGGGATATCGTAGTAACTCGCACGGATGAGATTTATTTTATACAGCGATCCGCGAAGTCTTTTTCGCGCCTGACGAAGCATCCCGGCAGACAGGTCAAGGCCCGTAACCTCCCTGTGTATCGATGCGATCCGTGCAAGCATGTAGCCTGTCCCGCATCCGACCTCCAGTACACGCTTTCCCTTAACAAAACGAGCCGCCGCTCGTTGTTCGGATGCAAGACCCAATAATGGAAACCCCAGGAAAAGACGGTAAAGCGGGGCAAGTAAACTGTAGACAGCAGACAGACTCACAAGGATATCAAACGGCCCTTACGTTTTCTGTAGACCTCCACCTGCTTATAACCCACGCTTTCAAGAAGCTTACGCGCTCTGCGGTTAGCATATGCAATCTCGATGGTCTTATGGGCATCGGAACCCACGGTAACCTTGCCGCCCATCTTCTGGAACCTGGCAAATACCTGCCTGCCCGGATAAGGCTCCTCGG
>WJJO01000008.1 GCA_014729665.1 Caldifarciminota bacterium | reverse complement strand
GTTCCGGATACGGATTCATCGCTGGTATTCGTGATGACTGCCTGTAATGAGCCTGAGGTGGAGTTGTATGCGGTAGTCGGTCTGGTTAGTTCTAAGGTAATGGGCGATTGGGTTGCCTTGCACGTTTGGAACGTAGATTCATACTGAGATACTCCGCCTGACCCCGAGAGAACTATCGTTCCATCGAAAGTAGCTTCGGGGATACCGAAACTGCCATCGTGATAGTAACTAATGCGACCATTAGCTGCACTATTGGAGAATTCATCGTTGCAGTGGTATTTTACTACGAGCAGTTCATCAGGATGGTCTTCATGTAATGTTACGGCACCGGCGGCTGCTGTTGCGCAGGGCGGGCACCATGTTGCAGTGAAGAACTCAAGAACCACTACTTCCTTCGCCTGCAAAAATGCAGGCACCAGCAAGATACTGCCGAATAAAACTAATAAGTATTTACGCATAAAGGATTTCCTCCTTTGCTTCTATCCCTGCTGAGTTTAATTCAGCAGGGATAAAAAGGGGCGCTGTGTTCTGCCCCTTAGTTTATTAATGAATAACAAGTAATTTCTCTACCCTAAGACAATCACCGAAGGTAACCTTAACGAAATAGACTCCTTCGGTTAAGTCCTCAATAACCAACGGTAGAAGGTTGGTTCCTTCAGAAAGTCTCCCCGAAAAAACCCTCGTAACCATTCGTCCTCCGGCGTCAAACAATACGACCTCTGTACTGACGCTGAAAGGCGCAGAAAGGGTAATCACGGAATTCTTTGATATCACCCGGGGGATATCAAGACGGAAAAGGGATTCGCCTTCGGTTACGGCAGGTGGTTGAAAGACCTTGAATTCAAACTCCCCGGGCTCAGATTTACCGTCGTCAAGGGCAAGCGTAAGGTCCGGTCTATATCCGTCTTCTCCCTCCAGGAGTTTGATTGAAAATGGATCCTCCTGGTTGCTTGCCTCGGCATCTGGTGCAACATCAATCCAGGTGCCTTGAGGATCTATTATAGCAACCTTATCGTCATCTGCCGACAGTGTTCCTGTAACCTCATCCCATGTCCAGTCTGAAGTGTTAAGAAGGGTAACGAAAAAATCACTGGTTTCGCCAAGGTGAAGCTTGCCGTCTTCGTTGTCTATCACGGAATTGGTAACCTCGCATGAAATCGGGCCTAAGAGGGGTATCACCGCCGCGTTGAGTATCTCCCTTGATGGAGCTTGCAGAAAACATCCGAGTTCACAGTTGGCGTCCTCGGTGAAGTAAGACCAGGATTGATTTATAGTATAGTCACGTTCCTTAACCAGGGTATCGCCCGCAGGTATGGTTACCTCTTCACCTTCATGGTCGGGCAGCATCTCCCGAACCACCCAGTGCAGCCATTCCAGCCCTTGCCAAGAATAAGGTATGTGGGACTCGGTAACGGTAAAGTGAAGTTTACCTGAAACCTCGGCTCCACTTTCATTCACTATGGTGGCGGTCACGGTGCCCGAACCGAGGTATGCCTCCTGATAGGAATTTTCTAAGGTTATGCCCACCGGAGGGGGTATCTCCTGACGTTCCTGAAAAGTTAAATCGTATACGAGGTAACAATTGCCACCCTCGTGCCGGGTGTTTCCATCTATTAATGTGGTCGGATAGCCTGAAATCCCATAGAATGCGTTTCGGGCGTTTGATGCCGTGTTGGCAAAGGCGTCGCCGTTGTGATTCTCCAGTATCAGAACCTGACCAGGGTGTTCCTCAGCAATTCTATCCGCAGCACCCGCGGCACCCGGACAGAACTGACACCACGTTCCGGTGCCGATTTCGTATACTACGACCCTTTCTGCGGTAACACCTGTAAAAACCAAGCCTGCGATTAAAGCCAGAACCGGCATTTTCTTCACATTTTCCTCCTATTGGTACATCGAGCAGAACCGTTTACTTAAAGTGAAAGGCTGCCTGAATAAGGCTTACGTATAGCCCGCTCATTGTTTGTAACATTCTCTCCATGTCGACGTTTCAGGTCGCATCGACACACTTAGCCTTCCACTACCCTATATACTATCTAAAATATGAAATTGTCAACCCCTGTCTAAGGGAAACACTGTAAATATCATATCCCAAACCGAAAATGCCTCGATCTTCGCCGCGGTCGCCGCCCTCGGGTATTGACGAACCGTTGTTCTATGGTTATCATTAATATCGATGTTTTCTGCTTATCAAACCATTCGGTGTATAGACGACCTATGCAAGGTGTTGTAGCCCTGGTGGGGCGGCCCAACGTCGGTAAGTCTACCCTGTTTAACCGGTTAATAGGGCGCAGGACGGCCATAACCCTTCGCAATCCCGGAATAACACGTGACAGGCTTTACGGAACCGCAACCTGGCTGGGTAACCATTTCACACTAATCGATACCGGAGGCTTCATCCCTCAGCCTGCAGCCCCGCTAGAGGAAAAGATGCGGCATCAGGTTGAGTTGGCAATAGCGGAGGCCGAACTTGTACTTCTTGTGGTCGATGCAAAACAGGGGCTTCATCCCGAAGACGAGGTGCTGGCCAGGATGCTTAGAAAGGGAAATAAATCTTATCTTGTCGTAGCCACCAAGAGCGACGTCAAGACGGCCGAGTGGGAGCATCATGCCTTTCACATACTGGGTGGAGAGGAGCTTCACCTTGTTTCCGCTGAACACGGAGTAGGTTTCGGTGAGCTTCTCGAATCTATAACTGAGCGTTTGGGCGCTTTAGAAAAACCGGGGGACAGAAAGGAGATTAAGATACTCATTGCCGGACGTCCGAACGTGGGTAAATCTACCCTTCTGAACACATTGGTGGGATCCGAAAGGGCTGTTGTCGATTCGGTACCCGGGACAACCCGGGACCCTGTGGATACATTGGTAGATGTCGGGGATCACTTATGGCGAATAGTCGACACCGCGGGTCTAAGGAGAAGGACGCGCATAACCGAAAACGTCGAGTACTATGCTTCAACGCGCCTGCACAAGGCCCTTGCAAGGGCGGACATAGTACTTTTACTGGTAGATATTTCGGAGGGTTTAACCCGGCAGGACAAACGGCTAGCAGTGGAGTTAACAAAAGGTCGTACAGATCTCATCTTCGTATTCAACAAGATTGACCTTTATGACCGTCAGGCATTGAAGTCACGCTTCGATGCGATGTCTTACGAATTAAGGGGCCTTGAGAACTACTTCCAGGTGCTCATCTCCGGAAAGAAGAAACGCGGGATTGAAGAACTGATAGATACCGTCAATACCTTGATGAAAAAACGCAACCAGCATGTACCCAAGGCCCTCCTGGCCGATTTCATCACCCAAACGGTAAAGGAACGTCCACCCGGACACCGAATACGGTTCTACAAGTTCATCCAGAAACAGGGAGCCCCGCCGATGTTCGTTCTGGAGTGTAACCGGCCCCGTAATATCCAGACAGCCTATCTCAGGTTTTTAACCAACCGTCTGCGAACCTTCTTCGACTTCACCGGGACGAACCTGAAGCTCAAGGTGGTAAAGAGATGATCTCGCCTGCAGCAGACACCATAATCCTTGCCGCTCTCGGATATCTTGCCGGAAGCATTCCGGTCGGATATCTTATAGCGCATTCAAAGGGTGTTCGAATCCGCAAGATCGGTTCGGGAAACATAGGCGCTACTAACGCCATAAGGGCACTGGGAACGGGGTGGGGCGTATTTACAGGTATCCTCGATGCACTCAAAGGGGCCTTGCCCGCACTGGCCGCTGCTTACTTATCCGCCTGTCCCGGGGTGGTCGGTGCCGCAGCCGTCCTGGGACACATCTTCTCCCCTTGGTTGAGGTTCAATGGGGGTAAGGGTGTGGCAACAACCCTGGGTGTCTTCCTTGTTCTTACACCATTTCCGGCCCTTGCCGCGATAGGTATCTGGATCATCCTCTTTTTGACCACAGGTTACGTCTCACTGGCTTCCATATTATCAATCGCGTCACTGTGGACGGGTATCCTTGTTGCATCCGGTTCCTCACCGGAGATATCCAGGCTGGCTTCGGCTGCAGGATGCGCCTTTTTGATACTGTTCGCTCATCGCAGCAATATCTTTCGTCTGGTTATGGGCAAGGAGAAACGTTCGAGTCTATGGGAAAGGATATGGAAACCGGAAAATTAAAGATAGGTTTTTTGGGGGCAGGTGCGTGGGGAACCACCATGGGTATAAAGCTATGGCAGGCAGGGCACAAGGTTTCTTTATGGGAGATTAGCAGAATCAAGGTAGAGAAACTTTCACATACGAGAAGGCTTCCCGGTGTCCTTCCCGGCATTCTTCTGCCGCGAGGGCTTTCCTATACCTCGGATATGAAGGAAGCGGTTTACGGGATCGGCCTTCTGGTTCTTGCGGTTCCTTGTCAGGCCCTGCGTTCCACCCTGAAAAGTTTGTCAAGGGTTATTAAAGATAAGATTCCCACACCCGGTTCGGTGGTAAGTCTTATCAAGGGACTCGAGTCAAAAACCGGCCTTCGCCCGAGTCAGGTCTGGGAGGAATTCTTCCCGAAAGTTCCCGTGACCGTGGTTTCAGGTCCGAGTATTGCCATCGAGGTCCTAAAGGGACAGCCCACCGCGATGGTCGCCGCGGGCAAAGACCCGAAAAAGGTCAGGTTAGTCCAGCATACCCTTTCTGAGGATAATGTAAGGGTTTACCGTTCCGACGACCCGGTCGGGGTAGAGCTTGCAGGCGCCTTAAAGAATATTATTGCAATCGCTTCGGGTATAGCCGAGGGTCTTGGTATGGGGACTAATGCCAGGGCGGCACTCCTGGCCCGCGGGCAGGCGGAGATAACCAGGCTTGGACAAAAGCTCGGCGCCCGTCCAAGGACCTTTGCAGGTCTGGCGGGTTGGGGAGATTTGGTTACTACCGCGTGGAATCCTTCATCACGCAATCACAGGGTTGGATTGGGTGTGGCTCGCGGCAAGGTGTTGCAGGCGATCCTGGAGGAGTTAGGAATGGTTGCCGAAGGGGTTGAAACTTGCAAGATTGCCCGTAAACTGGGTAAGATGTATAATGTCGAAATGCCTATTACCGAATCGGTCTACAGGGTACTTTTCCGTAAATCTAACCCCGGAAAGGAACTCGAAAGGCTGGTGTCCAGGCCATTGAAGAACGAGGTATGGTAGGACCGTCTTTGTCACAGCGGAGCCTTTCGGGATAAACGAAGATGGTGGAAGATAAATACTATACAATAACCCAGGCGGCCCGGTTGACAGGCATCAAAACCCACGTCCTTCGCTACTGGGAGCGTGAATTCCGCTGGCTCAAACCCGAAAAGAACTCGGCGGGCAGACGGGTCTATTCGGTTCGGGACGTTGAGGTTATCAAACTGATAGACTGGCTGGTTCACAAAGAAGGCTACTCCATAGCCGGAGCGCGAAAGAAGATTACAACCCTGATGCGGCTCTCGAACCAGCTCGATCTTCCTCTTTCGGAAGTTCGAGGGGATATACTGGATATGATAAAGCGTGAGTTAACCGAGATAAGGGATATGCTGGAGATGAAGTAATGGAAATAACCACACCTTTAATACTTGACGGTGTTGCGTTACTTTTAATCATAGTTATAGGTCTGCTTGGATTATCCAAGGGGGCGGTAAAGATACTGGGTGGAGTTGCAGGATTCATAGCCGCGGTAATACTGGGTTGGAGGTTTACACCCGCCCTTGCCGCCCTGATAGGCCCCAGGATAAATTCGGTCGTATTCGGAAAGATACTCGCTTTCCTTGCTATCTTCATCGGCGTGATGGTTGTTACAGCCCTGGTTGTATTCCTGTTGAACAAACTCTTCGATGCAATCCTTTTAGGCTGGCTGAACAAACTCATCGGGTTCATTATCGGACTGATATTCGGGATAGTTATCGTAACCGCCCTCGTATGGGTGTCTTTGCAGGTTGCGCCCACCCTTTACGATATCTACTCCCAGACCAGGGTGATTCGCCTGTTCCTCGACCTGTTCTTCTTGGTCTTCAAAAACCAGGCGTCGGTTGCTCTAGTTACGTTCAGAACTTGAATCTAAAACATTAACCCTAAACACCGGAAGGCTTTGAGACTGTCGGATAAGACCAACAAACCACAGATTGAGATAGATTCCCTATGGATAGGCTTTGTCAAGCTCCTTATATGCGCGACTTACCGCTTTGGCCTTTTTCACTCTCTGTGTCTCGGAGCCTCTGTGGTTACTTAAAGCTTCCTTTAGTCGCCTCTTCGCGTCCGACCACCTCCTTTGGAAAAGGGATATCTACAGATATGTAAGGCTGCATTGATACCTGACGCTATCTATGAAGATAACCTGTAACTAATCGGAAGAATCCACAGGTTCCCGCATCTCCATACCGATTACCGCTCCGGTCGTGAGATTCATAAAAACCATACCCGGCCTTCGCTTGAATCTTATCGTTACCATGCTTCCGGCATCCGCCAGGATGCTGTACTTGGT
>WJJO01000116.1 GCA_014729665.1 Caldifarciminota bacterium | reverse complement strand
ATTGAATACAATCATGTAAACCACAATATACTAGGTTCATCGATCACACACCCGTCCAGGTAGTAGATTCCGGTTTCTGGGCAGGGATCGATCCGGCTATTCCGCTAACCACTCGGTGGATTCCGGTTTTTCGGGAGGTGATGTATAGACCTCGACCGTATTGCCCTGGGGGTCGGCAACCGTAAACCCCCAGTAGGAATCCTGTCTCCACTGGGGAGTATCTGAGAATTTCTTGACTTCCGGGGTCTGCAGCCGCTTAACGGTTTCTGCGAAGTCTTCTTCGGGTATCTGGATAGCCCAGGACGTTACGTTTAGTTCTCCGCCCTCGTATCCGGGCTGCCAGGCCCAGTCGGTTAACGCAGGCACTTCCTCGGTGGTGGAGAAGAACATGAGATAAACGTCTCCTTCGCAGAGATACGACAGGTATCCGAAACTGCCGTCCTCGGCCTTGTAGAACGCCTGTTCTGTCATGCCCAAAAGGTCGGTGTAGAATCCGGCCATCTCCTCTACGTCATTACACATGGAAAACACGAACTTGAGTTTTACTTTTGGCATGACTTTTTCAGGCTGAACCTCGGATTCTTCTTTAACCGCTGCCTCTTTTGGTTTTGCACATTTCCTGAATGGACAGCACCCGATAATAAAACCCATTAAAACAGTAATTGTAAGGATAACTCCTCGTCTCATATCAAATCCTCCTTGTTGTTAAATATGATTCAACGAGCATATGCATTCACAAGATAATATAGGTTTGTTTACATTTGTCAAGTAACTGCGGCGCATTGACATTTCGGCTGCGGCGTATATTATCGGTTGTGGTATATCGAATAGAGGTCTCAAGAAAGGGAATAGATCCCCGTGTACAAGGACTTGCAAAACTGCTTTCCGAAGAGGGCCTTACCACCAAGGGTTTATCTATAATCAGGGTTTACTTCCTCAAAACCAATCTACTGAAGGGTGAGGTGGAGAAATACGCCAGGGAACTTTTTTTCGATCCCGTCTGTGAAGATATAAGCTTTGGAAGGTCGCAGCCTGCCGGGATGAGGGCTCTTGAGGTATGGTTCAATCCAGGGGTTTCAGATCCGGAATCGGTCTGGATACTAAACCACTTCAAGCAAAGTAAGATACCGATTACTGATGTCAAGTGCGCTACCCGATACCTTTTCCCGTCCTCAATACCCCGGGCCAAGCTGGTTCGGTTTTCAGAACGCAACTTCTTTAATCCACTGATTCAGCACCTTGCAGTAAGGGGAGAGGAACCCTTCCCAAGACACACCGGTTCTCGATTCAAGATAGAACGTATCAAGCTTGCCGGGCTTTCAGATAAAGAGCTCCACACCCTTTCAGTAAAGCGAGACTGGCATCTGAACCTTGAGGAGATGAAGGTAATTCGCGATCATTTTTCAGAGCTGGGAAGGGAGCCTACCCTTACAGAGCTGGAGACATTAGCCCAGACGTGGTCGGAGCACTGTGTTCACAAAACCTTCAACGCTGCCTTTGAGGTTGACGGAAAGAAATTCTCAAATCTAATTAAAGATACCATTATGATCCCTTCGAAGAAACTCGGGAATGAGTGGTGCTTATCGCTTTTTTCAGATAACGCCGGGGTAGTCGAGTTCACCGACGAGATTGCCCTGGCATTCAAGGTAGAAACACATAACCATCCGTCGGCCATAGAGCCTTACGGAGGTGCGGCGACCGGTATCGGAGGCGTTATCCGGGATGTTTTGGGTACGGGGCAGGGCGCGGACCCTATCTTGAATACCGACGTCTTCTGCTTCGGTCCTCCCGGCTTTCCTTCACGCAAGCTGCCGAAAGGCGTTCTTCACCCGCGCCGTGTTCTGGAAGGTGTCGTCTCAGGGGTCAGGGACTACGGAAACCGTATGGGTATACCGACCGCATCCGGAATGCTGTTTTTCGACGAGACCTATATCGCAAACCCCCTGGTGTTCTGCGGTACCCTGGGTATCATGCCTAAAACCAAGGTAACTAAAAAGGTCTCTACAGGTGACGCCATCCTCGTTATAGGCGCCCGCACAGGACGCGACGGCATCCACGGGGTAACATTCGCCTCCACCGCACTCGCAGGTTCATCCCTCGCCAAACACGGTTCTGCGGTTCAGATAGGCAACCCTATCGAGGAAAAGCTCCTGCGCGATTTTATCGTAAAGGCCAGGGATGCCTCGCTCATTGCCAGCATCACAGACTGCGGAGGCGGCGGTCTGTCCTCCGCCGTAGGCGAGATGACGAAAAGGTACGGCTGTGCGGTTGACCTGGAAAAGGTCCCCTTGAAATACGCAGGATTGAGTCATCATGAGATTTGGATATCCGAATCCCAGGAACGCATGGTCGTATTTGTGCATCCGGATAAACTTGAGAGGTTCCTTGAACTTGCCGGAGAGATAGGCGTCGAGGCAACCAGGATTGGCGAGGTCACCGACGATAAAACCCTCAATCTCAGTTTCAAGGGGAAGCAGGTCGCGGACCTGGACATGAGGTTCCTGCATTCCGGACTGCCGAAGCGAAGGTTCAAGCTCTCGGCAGGAACCCGGGAAGCCCAACCAGAAAAAGAGATCGAGGTTATACCCCCCAGGGACCTGGGACACGCACTGTTACGGCTTTTAGGTCAGATAAGCATCGCCTCCAAGGAGTGGATAATAAGGCAGTACGATCACGAGGTGCAGGGCCGAACTGTGCTCAAGCCGCTGCTGGGCAGGGGTTCGGACGCGCCCTCGGACGCAACCGTCATACAGCCGGATCTGGAAAAAGAGACAGGGGTCGTCGTTTCCTGCGGATTTGCCGCCCGATACGCCTATCTGGATGCCTATGCGGCTGCAGCCGCGGCAATCGACGAAGCAATTCGCAATATAGTCGTCTCCGGCGGGGTCCCTGACCGCATAGCGCTCCTGGATAATTTCTGCGCAGGAGACGTATCTGAGGAACGAATACTATACGATTTAGTAGCCTCATGCCGCGCGTGCAGGGACGCAATCTCTGCATACCGAACACCCTTCATCTCGGGCAAGGACAGCTTGAACAACTTCTATACCTCACACAAGCAAGGTAAGATAGATATCCCCACCACGCTTTTAATCTCAGCCCTAAGCATCGTAAAGGATGTTGGGGGGATAGTCTCCACCGACTTAAAGAGACCGGGTTCGAGTATATACCTCATCGGGGACACCCGAGCAGAACTGGGAGGCTCCGAGTACTTCCGGATGCACAAGAAGCTGGGGAAGATAGTGCCCAAGGTTAATATGAAAAAGGCCTCTCAAAGCTACAAGAGACTTGCGCGTGCGATATCTGCAGGCCTTGTACTCGCCGCCCACGATCTTTCCGACGGAGGGCTGGGTGTGGCAATCTCCGAGATGTGCCTGGGCGGTGATATTGGCGCAAAGATTCATATGGGCAAGATCCCGGGAAGTCAGAATATCAAGCGGTTTGATTATCTTATATTCTCAGAATCTACAAGCAGGATACTGGTTGAGGTCTCGGGTAAGGACTCCGATGCCTTCGAGAAAATGATGAAAGGCTCTGTGTTTGGGCGTATTGCTGAGACGACCTCAGAGGCAAGGCTGGTTTTTTCAGACGACGGTCACAGAACCGTTGCAACCGCTTCGGTCGATGAAATACGCGCCGCATGGACCCAGGGGTTAAGCCGGTTCCTGGATTAGGTTCTTATGAAGGTCGGGGTTCTGCAGTTTACGCCTGTTCTGAAAGATATCCGGACTAATTATCAAAAGATAGAAAAACTGACCGAAGGCGCAGACCTCGATCTTCTTGTTCTGCCCGAGTTGTGCACTACCGGTTACCTTTACAAATCTACTGAGGAGTTAATGCCCCTTGCCGAGGAGTTTCCGGGGGACAAATCATCGGCTTTTTTTACACGCCTTGCCTCGAATATCGGAGGCCATGTTGTGGCAGGGGTTGCCGAGATATCGAACAAAGAAATATACAACTCGGCGGTGCTTTTTAACGCAAACGGTCATGTAGCTACCTACCGGAAGATACACCTGTTCGACAGGGAGAAGGAAATATTTACTCCAGGCAACCTGGGCTTCCCGGTGTTCGACATCGGCGCAGCCAGGATAGGAATGATGGTTTGCTTTGACTGGATTTTTCCGGAGTCGGCCCGTTCGCTTGCACTGGCAGGTGCCGATATAATCTGTCACCCGGCCAACCTTGTTCTCCCCTACTGCCCGCGCGCCGCCGTAACACGGGCAATCGAGAACCGGGTCTTCTATCTTCTCGCGGACCGCGTGGGTTCTGAAAGACGAATAGATGCAGAACTTACATTCATCGGACAGAGTAAAATCCTGGATCCCGGAGGCAACATCCTTGCCTTTCTCGGAACCGATGAAGCGCTGATAACCGCAGAGATCGATCCTGCACAGGCGCGCGATAAGTTCGTAACCCCGCGCAACGACATCTTAACCGACCGCAGGCCTGAGTTTTACCGATAACAGCCCGGCAGTACGCCCCGCAGGGATTACAGAGAATACAGAAAAAACCTGAAAGGACACCCTTTCGAGTCGGAATATCTTGACAAACCAGTGAGACACTGTAAACTGACCGGGAATTATTAATGAAGCTTAAAACGACCTTTATTCTACTTATTGCGGTATCTCTCGCTTGCGTCAACCGCAGTACTCGTCGAGAGGCTAAGGTCATGGAGAAAGAACTCGAGGCAGCCATGGAAGAAATGGCTGACAGCCTCGAGGCGGCATTGGAGGCTGTATCAGATAGCCTTGATATAGCCGCGGATATCTGGAATAAAGAACAAGATATACTTGAACTGGAAAACGAGTTCCGGGATATCTATGCAAGGTTCGATACCCTCATAAGCGATTACAACACTCATCTTGCAGACAAGCATTCAAAGGGGGATTCGAAAGGGGCTTTCAAATCTGACTGCAACGAGGCTGAGGCCTTCCGCCGGATGCATGCCGACGCATCGCCCGAGGTTCAACTCGGTGTTATAGATAACTGGATCCGGGGGTTTTACCGGTGTTATAACTCATTCTTATGGGAAATGTATCATCACCTGAGCTTTTTTCACGCCGAGTCTTCGATTTATATACCTGAAGACGCAGAAGAGATTCTCGATGCATTGTATGAATATGAATGTTCCTGGGAAGGAGAAGTGAGTCGTATCAAGGACGGCTTGAAGGCGTCTTCTGAAAATGTAGAAGGATTGCGTACCGACTTCGAGAACCACATGAAAGATTACCATTAGGTATTTACCTTGACAGGTCTTCTGCAGATTATCCTGCATCTACTTGACTGCCTGCATTACCGGATTATATTTAGCCTATGCATTGGGGGATAGTTTTCGCCGTATCTTTCGTGGTGCTCTTCATCATCCTTGCCCTGCGAGGTAGAGTCTGGAACGCCTACGTCCGCTCGGTCGAAAAGAAACAGGGGGTCGAAATCCCCAAGCCCCGATCGCGGGCGGGTTACTGGCTGAGAATTGCTGCAATCTCTGCAGGCGCGGCGGGTGCCCTGATCCTTCTCTATTACTTCACCGTCTGGAAGAACCTGATAAGATAATCTTAAAAATTGCTTAAAGACTTGACAAAGGGTATCAGTTGAATATCCTGAGTTAAGGATTTATTCTATCCCAAAAGTGGGATAAAAAACATCGTAAACACTTAAAAAAGGAGGCAAGATGAGAACTGTCAAACCGCTTCTCATCGGGCTATTAGCGTGTATCAATCTATGGGGAACACCTTCCCCTATCCTGGATGCAATGGATGCGGAACTGGACCGTTCGATGGCTGAACTCAAGCTCGAAGGTGAAGAGTCCCCTTACTTCATAAGCTACCAGCTCGTGGACAGAAAGGAGTTTTCCACCAAGGCGGTTATGGGTGCATTAATGAACTCTGACGATGACCACGGCAGATTCTTGAACGTTCAGGTCCGCGTGGGAGACTATGAGTTCGACAACATGCCGCTTCCCGAGGATTTGATGAGCTGGGATCCTGATCAAAACGACCACGATAACGAATACAAGAAGGTTCCGGTACCCCTGTCTGATGATCCTGCGGCGCTGCGGCACGCGCTTTGGCTCCTGACCGACATGCGCTACAAGTGGGCGCTCAAGCAGTATGCGAAAAAGGAAGGCGAAAGGGCGCGCGAGGTCGAAGAAGAACGCTCACCGGATTTTACAATGGAAGAGCCGGTAGAATATATCGGAGACGAAGTCGATTATTCCGCGGAGAAGGCGGCCTGGGAGGAGAAGGTAAAGGATTACTCCTCGCTGTTCAAGGCGTATCCGGAGATTCTTGATTCAAGGGTTTCCTTCTCGGTAGAGGCAAAAAACGATTACTTCACCTCGTCTGAGGGAACACGCATCAGACAGGGAAAGGTCTACTACTGGCTGAGGGTTTCGGCCTCGACCAAGGCCCCGGACGGGATGTGGGTTCGCAGCTACCGTAACTTCTTCGGATGGAGAGAGGAGGATATGCCTTCAGACGAGATGGTTAAAATGGAGATAGATAACCTCATCGATGAGGTTCTTGCCCTGCGCGACGCCCCGGTGATGGAGGCCTACGTGGGGCCGGCCCTTATTGAGCCTCAGGCCGCGGGTGTATTCGTACACGAAACCTACGGTCATCGTCTGGAGTCTCAGAGGATCGAATCCAAGGAATCGGGTGAAACCTTCAAGGACAAGGTGGGGACCCGGATCATGCCCAAATTCGTTTCACTTTACGACGACCCTACAATAACGCAGTACAGGGGTATGCCGGTGGACGGGCACTATCTCTACGACGACGAGGGTGTACCCTCCCGCCGTACCGAGCTGATAAGAAAGGGTATCCTGGTGAATTTCATCTGTTCGAGAAGACCGGTTAAGGGATTTCCCTCCTCCAACGGACACGGTCGTGCCCAGATGGAGTACGTAGGTTACGGCGACGTGCCTGTTTCAAGGCAGGGCAATCTGATACTTGAAACCACCAAGCCGGTTCCATTTAAGAAGCTCAGGAAAAGGCTTATCTCACTTTGCAGGAAACAGGACAGACCCTATGGATTGATATTCGTCCGCTCCGAAGGAGGGGCTACCATGACCGGCAGGGGATTCATGGAATCGTTCCAGTCAAGTCCTCTGTTGGTCTACAGGGTCGATGCCAAAACCGGCAAGGAGGAACTGGTCCGGGGCGTCAAGTTCGGCGGAACACCGCTGGTGGCCCTGGATAAGATAGTCGCCACCGGTGACGACCCCGATGTATTCAACGGTTACTGCGGAGCCGAATCGGGCATGGTGCCTGTAGGCCTTGTATCCCCGAGTCTCCTGTTAAGCGAGATAGAGGTTGCCAAGGAACCTGCGGGTAAGCTTAAAACACCCATCCTTTCCCCGCCGTATCAGGGTGAAGAAGAAACCACGTCACCGGAACTGTAAGGAGGATAAGATGAAATTTGTTAAAGCGTTAATCCTCAGCTTGATCGCAGTATGCATATCTCGGGCTTCCGGAGAAAACGTTATCCTTTCGGCTATGCAATCTGAACTCAATCGCTCCATGGAAAACCTGGTTATGGAAGAAGGCGAAAGGCCTTATTTCATAAGCTACTGGGTTTACGAATACGCCAGTTTTGCATTAGAGGCCAGTATGGGTTGTTTAACCGATCAAGACGATGGTCACTACCGTGTACTTAACGTCGATGTCAGGGTCGGGGATTACGAGTTCGATAACTCCGGCGGAAAGGAAAAGAAGTGGTGGCAGCTCGAGGACGAGGACCGGAAGTATCGGAATATGCAGGTGCCCATAGACGATGATACCGTAGCCCTCAAACACAGGTTGTGGCTGGTTACCGATCATAAATACAAGAAGGCACTCGAGGATTACGGCAACAAGAAGAAGGAGAAGGCCTTAAGCGTCGAGGACGCCGAAGATACAACACCCGATTTCAGCAAGGAAGAACCCGAAGTCTACGCAGGAGACGAGGTAAGCCTATCAATCGATCGAAATGCTTGGGAGCAGCGTATCAAGAACCTCTCAAAACTCTTTACCGAATACGAGGATATTACCATCTCAAGGGTCGGGTTCAAGGCCAGGGCTAAAAACAATTACTTTGTTAATTCCGAAGGCTCCAAGATACAAAAAGGTAATGCACTTTACTCAATAGATATAGAGGTCCAGTCCAGAAGCGACGACGGCATGCCTTTAACCGACCATCTGAAGTTCTGCTCTACAGACGGTGATTTCGATTTCCCTCGGATAGAGGCCGAGATTGCGGATATGGCAGATAGGCTTACCGCACTAAAGCAAGCCGAGGAGTGCGAATCTTACATAGGACCCGTTTTAATTGCCTCCCCCGGTTCCGGAGCGTTCGTTGCCGAAGTCCTGGTGCCCCTGCTTTCGGCCAGCAAGAAACTGTGGAAAGACGGTGGTGAGCTGAAGAACAAGGTAGGCCAGAGAATCATGTCTGCATCGATATCGGTTTTTGACGATCCCGCCTTGGATTCTTATCAAAGGCAGGCCCTGGCAGGGCATTACCAGTTCGACAACCAGGGTGTTGCCGCCCGGAGGGTTGACCTTGTTGAAAACGGCGTGCTTCGCGGTTTCCTCCTTTCGCGTTCGCCCGTAAAGGGTTTCGAGAAGTCCAACGGACATGGAAGGACCAATGGTGTTCAGGCCGGTAACCTCTTCGTTAAATCCTCCTCTCCGCAAAGCTTCCCACAGTTGAAGAACCGTTTGATGTCCGAATGCAGAAAGCAGGGAAAATCCTACGGGTACATGGTTACATCGGCCTTACTCCCTGAATCGAGCGTGAGCGGTGTTGTCTTTACAAGCTCAGGTTCGGACGGAGGCGGCAGACCGGCGATGAGCCGGTTCAAGCCGGTCGAGGTTTACAAGGTATATACCGACGGCAGGCAGGAACTGGAAAGAGGAATGGAGGTAATGGCTGGTTCCCCGTTGTCGATGCTTTCAAAGATTAAAGCTTTAGGCAATGATCCCGGTGTATGGACTGTTGATTACGGCACTGCATCCATAGTTGCTCCATCTATCCTCGTGTCCGAACTCGAGGTTCGCAAGGCGTCAGGCGGTGAGCAGACCCAGCCCATACTGCCGGCACCCGGAGAGGCTGTCGAGTAGAAAACAGCATCGCTAACTTCTTAATTGACACGTTGCACCTGCTCAAAATATGGCAGGTAATTCACTCAAGGAGGAGATAATGAAGAATACGTTACCTTTCGTTGTTTTCCTTACTTTAACCGTGTTATCCGTGAACTGCATCTTCATTAAAAAGGTCCCTGAACCGCCGCCGGATTTCGATGCAGACCTCGAGGTAAGTTTCAACGCAGTCGAAGAGGAGTTCGGGGAGTTAGTCCGTATCTATTCGGAGTTAAAAGACCAGTACAACCAGCATATATTCGAACTGCACGAACCGGAACCCCAGGAAGTCAAGGACGAGATGCTTATCGAATGCCCGCACGAAGAGCTCGGTACGCCCATACCTCCGGTGCATCTGCCCGAAAGGGTGGAGTTTCTCAGGCATCGGCAGGAGCTTCTTGCGGATTGTCTGGGTATCATGTATGCAAAGTTTGCAGGGCATCTTGAGGCCTTCCATGAAGAACCGGGCCTGCCGATGCCCGAAGGATTTCAGCCAATCCCGAAACACGAGGCATGGGAACTGAAAGTCCCGATGATCGAGGAGAATATGGAGTGGTTCCGTGCCGCCTTAGATGAGATGGACAGGAACTTCCACGGTCATATAGGGGGATTACACTGAGAAGTCAGGATTTGTAAATTTCGTCCTAACAGGATTGTGAAAAAAGGAGGATTTGTGAAGGCTTTGGTAAGAATATCGCTTGCCTGTATTCTGACTACATTACCCTCATGTGCGTTTTACCATCTACAGACTCCTCAAACGGTACGGTCCGGAAAGGTATCAGTGGGTGCAGGAGGCACCGCGTTGCCGGATGATTTATCCGTTGCGCCCGGGGCCTGGGTGCGTATAGGTATAACGCCCAGAATCGATGTCGGTGTGCACGTTTTGGGATTGGGCGTCAAGATTGACGGGAAATACATGTTTAACGATTGCTTCGCGGCAGGATTGGGAGGAGGATACGGAAAGGTCTTTGCGGTTAGTGTAGACGGTGGAGGACTTCCCGGTATCGCAGGTTTTGAGGGTTCTCTATACTCAGGTTATCCGACCAAATACGTAACCCCGTACGCAGTCCTCAGATTCACAGGTGTCCCGGAAAACAACTGGGATATCTTACCCGTATTTACAACTGTGGGTGGCGTGAAAGGTGGACCCCTGGATATCTTCTCATTGTATGTCAAAGTTGGCGGCCTTTTCCTCCTATGGGAAGGCTACTGGTCGGGTCTCCTGGGAGGTTCTGGTATCTCGATTGGGTACTGAAAATAATCCGGTATTATTAATACAATACACGAAGTAGATTTGAAATGAACAGATACGCACTTATCATCCTGCCGGTGACCGTAGGCGCGGCTGCAGTTGCGGTCAACCTAATCGTCTACTCGGGCAGAAGGATTGCCATAGGCCGCGAATACTACGAACACTCCATCCAAACCTCACCATGGGCACAGTCCTACCTAAAGCAGGGAGGCACTGTTGCTATCAAGAAACGCAGGATATCAGGCGCAGGTGTTTTCTTTTCGATTCTTTCGATACTCGCCTTCCTTATCTCTCTTGCCTACGTTATATGGAGGTTCTTTTATCTAGATAATCCCGCTCTTTATTAGCGGTAGGCAAACTTAAACCGTTTACTCAGCGAACGAATACCATTACAATCCCGTCAAATAGCATGAATAACGGTCAATTCCTTACTGTATCATTATGAAAGGAGCGCAGGGAGGAATATCCCTTCATCGACGACGATAGCCAAGCCTACTCGGAGTCCACTTACGAATTCCGTTACCGTCGGTCCAGCCCGGACTCATATCAACAAAGCCAGGAATCCTACCCGGGTGCCCGGCAGAAAACCTCAATTGCGCTCGTTCTGGGTATCATGGCCACACTCTTTCTCGGAGGATTGACTCTTGTACTTTTCCTTTCCAGGAGGGGTTAAACCTTTGGAACAATTCGGTGTCTAAACGGTATAATAGGGAGACGCTACTAGGAGGTAGTTGCGATGGAAAATTCGGAAGAAACGAAAGAACTTCGAAAGGTTCTCAAGGCAATGGGCTATAAGGTTCGATCGGTGGATGAAGGCGCCTCAGGGGTTGTAGTTACCGTTTCGACAGACGAGAACCACCCCCCCAGCATCAATTAGGATTTCTTTTCGGAGATGCTTTAACAAGCACTGACACGTTTGGCAGCCGATTTACGAAGCAGGCCGTAAGGCCTGCTTTCTTATCTTGACAACCGACCCACGGCAAGTATCCTCAAACACAGCCAAGGAGGCGCAGAATGAGACGTACTACATCAAGTGTGGGATTAGTGAAAGTTTTCAGGATGGTGCTGGTTATGGCGATTATAACCTTGTCATTCCTGTCTATCGGTTGTCCCATAATGCTTGCCAGGGTGAATACCGGTCAGAAGGGCAGGATGGATTCGATAGAGGATGACCTTTACAGGTTGACCAAGAACTACGTCCTATTCCTGGACGACTACAACATGCATCTTTACAACGAACACGGCATCGACCCGGTTCAAGAAAGCAGGTATTACGTAGATTGCGTAACCAGGGGTATTTTGAAGAAGGCAAGGATATCTGTGACTCCCGGGCATAGGTTCAAGCAACTCGAAGCATGGGGTCAGACCTTATTCTCCTGTTCGGTAACATTTCAGGATACCTACCTTGCCCACGTTAGGTCTTTTCACGAAGCCTTACCCCTGGATATCGATATCGATTATTCAGAACCCCTATCGCCTCGGGAGTTTGAAGTCAGACTGCAAACACTTGAATCCAACGTTATCCGTTTCTCCGAATATTTTCATAAGCTTGAGAAGATGTACAACACACACGCCGAAGAGTTCCACGGCAGGTAATAAGGAGCACTACTTATGAAAAAATCTACGTACATTGCACTTTCCCGAGCCGTAGTCGTTTTCGCACTGATCTTGACCGGCTGTGCTGCAATGAAGTCGACTAAAATAACTTCGGCGCAGAAAGAACGTCTCGAGATAATCAAAGACAACCTATTGAGGCTGTCGACCGACCTTCTGGATCTGCAAACCGAGTACAATTACCATCTGGAGGATTTTCACCACGTAAAAAAACACGAAGAAAGCAGATACCGCGTACTCTATCTCTCAGATGAGGTCTTCAAAAGGGCAGATAAACCGGCCTCGTCTTACAAAAAACTCGAAGACCTCGAGGATTGGACTACATACCTTTTTTCGTTTTCTAAAACCTATCAAAAGGTCTACGCAAGACATATCAAAGATTTCCATGACGTTGTTCCCAAGACTGTCGAAGGCGAGTACATACCCCCCGAAGACACAATAAGCCTGGAGGAGCGAATACAGGTGCTCGAATCGAACATCATCCGGCTTTCCAACCTTACACCGAAGCTTCAGCAGATATACGAGACCCACATGGAAACCCTTTACCACCCGTAACACACCGACTTCCTTACGGCCTTCAACTACGTCTTCGGTTTTGTAATAATTTTTGGGATTGTATCTTCCATAATTGATAACGCATCCCCTAATCTCCTTGAACCTTTGAAGGCGGTTACTGGCTCAGGCAGCGTGTATGCCGCCTTTGCCCTTTGCCGCGGCTATTGGAATGCTCGTAAACCGCAGGCTCGGATGGATTTTGGTATTTCCCGTGCTGGTCGCGAGGATCCTGCTCGTAATATTTTTACCGTATGGTCCTCGACCGCCTACAGGTTTGACTATAGAATTTTCATGACAGCGGTATTCGTCCTGATCGTTGTCATGACATAGCTTGCTTACTTCGTCCTTGCCCGAAAAAGATACCTGCTTGCAAATTAACTCTAATAGTTGATATCTTGCAATCCTTGACAAATCTGCCCTCTAGTTTATAGTCTTGTAACCAAACCGAGGAGGAAATGATGTTCAAGCGCAAGGCGTTGATAACCGTTTTAATCTCAGCAGTTTGTATTTCTATAATCT
>WJJO01000115.1 GCA_014729665.1 Caldifarciminota bacterium | reverse complement strand
TGTAAAAACCGCAAATGTAGGTTTTGTCCATACCAAAACTCCACCATTCGGTCTGAGAAAGTGAGACGGGTTTGTCGCTGTGGATGTGAACCGCCTCATGGACGGGAATGTTAAACATGGTAACATCACCCTTTTCCTGACAGACTTCTGATCGAAATTGCATATCGGGATTAGCCAGAGAATGCATGGTTACCGTGGTATTATCTTCCCATGGAATGATTTGACAATCCTGAGGAACAGGCCCCCACGAGTGCTGATAGGCCATGAAATCGGTGCCGGTAAAGGTGCCGTTGAAAGCAGGAATATAGTTACCGTTTACACCACAAGCAGTCATGGTGGAAACCGGATAGGAGGCTTCTACCGAGTAGAAAACAGGTGGAATATC
This sequence comes from Caldifarciminota bacterium, assembly GCA_014729665.1. Taxonomy (GTDB): domain Bacteria; phylum Hydrothermota; class Tepidihabitantia; order B3-TA06; family B3-TA06; genus WJJO01. Next base: position 2,526 of record WJJO01000115.1, on the reverse strand, counting down.
ACCATGGTCCTGAATCCAGTATTCGGCACTGTCTAGGATACCTTCATATATGATTTGGTCGTTATCGAGATTACGAACGGTAATATGGGTGTTGTCTTGGTAGGCAAAAACAAGCATACAGGCATCTTGATCCGGGCCTGAGGTTTTAGGTCCAACCGATAAGAGTTTGGTGCTCAAAGCTCTGCTGTTTTGATCTACCGCATACCAACACCCGAGCCCTAAACCCCAGGGATCACCGCTGATAACTGAAAATTCCTTTTCAGCCAGTATTTCGTAAACTCCCCATGGAACATCACTGGCAAAAAGATATTCGTCAACCATCAAGGTGTCGATAGCAATCAAGTTACCTACTGAATCCATGATTTGAACCGGGTTATCGTCTGTGTAGGAAAATACAACTATATCCCCGTATGTATATACGAAAGTGGCAAATGTATCTTTTTCTTGGAGTGAGAAGGGGAGGTTATATCTTCCGATATAGTGTTGTGGTTCTGAGGGTAGCTCCTCGATTGATGATGTTTCGTCATCTTCAACAGCGAAGTCAAGAGGATTTGTGTTTTCCTCCTGGGCTATTCCCATCTGGATTGTTCCGAGTATGAGTAATGCCCCAACTATTACAGTTATACGTTTCATTACTCCTCCTTAGCGAGGGTTCTTAATCGATTTTGTTTGCTTAATCTTACTGATTATAGTGATTGTTGTCAAGCCTGTTGCTGGGTTCGCTTGTCAGGGATTTTTCGAAATATTAGCTTCAAACAAGGCCAATCAGTAGAAAACCTCGCAGCGTGGTAGGTCTTGTTTCAACTCCGCAATGGTTGAATCTTTGATATCTGTGCCAACTATACGAAGTATCCTGAGGTCTTCCATTGAGGCCAACTTTTCGACTGCGGCGTCGGTGACCCTGGTATCGTTTAATGAAAGCTCTTTAAGGTGGGGGAGGGACATTAGATTTTCTACGCCTTCATCGGTAATTTTTGTATCGTGAAGCCATATAGTTCTCAGGTTCTTGATGTTTTTGAGATATTCAAGACCGGTATCTGTTATTGCAGTTTGTCCTAACGAGATGCTTTTAAGGTTCTTAAGACCCCGCAGATGTTTTATTCCTTGATCGGTAATATCGTTGCCTGCCAGCCACAGGACTTCAAGATTCTTAAGCCCCTTCAGGTGTGCCAGGCCGTCATCGGTGATATCTGTTAGCGGTAAGTACAATTCCCTGAGGTTTTCCAATTCCTTGAAGTGTGCAACACCTTCATCGGTTATTTCGGTTACCGGCAGGTAGAGTTCACGAAGCTGCTCGAATTCACCCAGAAGGGCCATTCCCTGGTCGGTTACACTGGTACCTACCAGGTGCAGAACCCTTAAATCATCGAGGAAGGCTGCAAGGTTGGCTACACCAACATCACTGATATCGGTACCGGTTAGATTAAGAACCCTTAGCTTGGTTAAACCGTTAAGGTGACGAAGACCGGCATCGGTGATGTCGGTGTCTAAAAGTTCCAGTACCCGAAGATTCTTGAGGTTCTGAATGTATTCCAGGCCGTCATCCGTGACCGAACTCCACGATAGGTATAAGGCCTCGAGATTAATCAGATCCTTGATATGGCGAAGGTTTTCATCTTCTATTTCTCCTTCGACAGATACGGCAATTAGATTTGGAAACCACTTCAATTTGGCCAGGTTGTTACTGGATGTATTTACGGTAATTATGGCTTCGGTTTCAGGTATCTTTGTAAAGTCGACCTGTTCCAAATCCACACCTACTATCCTGCCGTCCACGTAGAGAAAACCTTTGTTAAAACGCCAGTCTATGCTGTCTTCGCCGTTCCAGGGGTAATAGAATGGGTACAGCTTGACAAACTCCTCGCCATTTTCCCATTCTGAAACGTCTATTTCTTCCTGAAGTGAGCCTTCGTTGGTTATGACGAAGTAATCCTTCTCTTCAACGCATACGGTACTTGTTACAATTATGCCTAACGCCACTACTGCTAGCGTCAGCTTTTCAAGAGTAAAGCCTTTTTTCATGGCCTCCTCCTTGCCGTTATTATTGATTCTGACTTCATTAACTTAATGACAAAGCTCCTTTGTTTACTCCCTTGGTTTCAATCCCGAGGGTTGATGTGTGTTAATACTTTGCCATGCTTTATTAAAGATAGTGATAATTAGTGTTTTGTCAAGTCCGATTGATCTGAATTAAATCGAATAATAATAGGATGTTTGGTATTTGTTATGTGAATGTCCGGGAGCTACTTCCGCGACTTCGTGTTGACTTCCATCTGTAACTCTTTATAATTTTGACTCTTTGGCCCGGCTAGCTCAACTAGGCAGAGCGGCTGATTCTTAATCAGTAGGTTATAGGTTCGATTCCTATGCCGGGTATTGAATCGATTCAGGATTGTTACTACAAGCCGGTAAAACCTTAAGTGGAGGAAGAATGGAACAAGAGAAATCGCTAGATGATAGGAAAAGGGCGCGGTTTGACGCTTTCGTAGATATTTACTATCTTTTAGGCCTAGCCTGCATTTACGT
>WJJO01000114.1 GCA_014729665.1 Caldifarciminota bacterium | reverse complement strand
GTCCGGATCAATCGTTTGTATTAATCGTTGATCCATCAGTTTCTACTCGATAGTTGGTTCGTATATCAACCGTGGGTTTGAGCATGGCGGTAACCGGGCAGTATCTTTCCTGAGACAGCTCGATGGCGCGTTCGAGCTTGGCGGGTTCTACGTCGCCTTCAACGATGAATACGATATCGATCCGTGTATAAACCCTGGGGTGTTCGGCAGACTGCTTCCCTTCGAGTTCGATGCAGAAATCTTTGACAGGCTGCTTCATCTTTTTGAGTATGGAAAGTACGTCCATGCCGGTGCATCCGCCAAGGGATGTAAGCAAAAGTTCCATGGGAGCGGGAGCACCCTCGTTGCCCTCCAACTTCTTTGCGGTATCTAACGTAATCCAGTGTCCGGAATCACCTTTGGCTGCAAGGGTCAACCCATCGAGTCTTCTTATACTCACCCTCTTAACCGAACCCATCAGGTTCCCTCCTGCCAGGAGGCAAGGTACTCCCTCTGACGTTTGGTCAGTCTGTCAATCTTTATCCCCATCGACTTCAACTTGAGTGAAGCGATGCGTTTGTCCAATTTCTCGGGGAGATTGTAGACCCTTTTTTCAAGTTTCTGTCCGTTCTTGAGGATGTATTCTGCGGCCAGTGACTGGTTGGCAAAACTCATATCCATGACCATTGCGGGGTGGCCCTCAGCTGCGGACAGATTGATAAGCCTTCCTTCGGAGAGGAAATATATCTTGTTACCGTTCTTGAGGGTATGCTCAACTACCTCACGTCTTACCTCCCGCTTCTTCTTCGTTAATTCGGCAAGATGTTGCTTGTTTATTTCAACGTCGAAGTGCCCGGAGTTGGCAAATATCGCACCGTCCTTCATCCGCTCGAAAATGCCCTTGTGAATGACGTCGATGTCGCCTGTAAGGGTAACGAATAAATCGCCCAGTGGGGCGGCCTTGAGCATTGGCATCACGCGGAAGCCGTCCATCTCGGCCTCTATGGCCCGAACCGGGTCAACCTCGGTCACGATAACCTTGGCACCCAAACCTTTGGCCCTCATGGCCACGCCTTTACCGCACCAGCCGTAACCTGCTACGACTACGGTGGAACCCGCGATTAGGAAGTTGGTGGCGCGGATGATTCCGTCTAATGTAGACTGCCCGGTTCCATAGCGGTTGTCGAAAAGGTACTTTGTCTCGGAGTCGTTGACAGCTATAACAGGATAGTTCAAAGCTCCATCAGCGGCCATGGCGCGAAGACGGATGACACCAGTGGTGGTCTCCTCGGTTCCACCCACGACGTTTTCAAGAAGATTACGACGCTTGGAGTGGAGGGTGGATACGAGATCTGCCCCGTCGTCCATGGTGATGTGAGACTCGACATCCAGGGCGGCATTGATGTGTTTGTAGTAATCCTTGTTATTCACCCCGCGGATTGCGAAAACCTCTATACCGTAGTCAGCTACCAGGGAGGCGGCCACGTGGTCCTGAGTCGATAAGGGATTGGAAGCGCAAAGACGGATATTGGCTCCGCCCGCCTTTAAGGTTATCATCAAGTTAGCCGTCTCGGTAGTTACATGAAGACATGCTGCAATATTTTTTCCCTTCAAGGGTTTTTCTTTCCTGAATCTTTCCCGTATGAGTTCTAGGACAGGCATGAACCTACCTGCCCACTCTATCTTCAGCTTGCCCTGGGAGGCAAGTTTTAAATCTTTAACGTCGTGATTCATATTTCTCCTCGTGATTCAACCACAGAAGCACAGAGAACACAGAGTGAAAACCAAAAAGAATCAAGGATCGTTCCGTGTTTGTTCAAGTTATCTGTATTTCTGTTGACAATAATTCTGTGTCATCTGTGGATATTTATACTGTCTAGATTCCGGCTTTGCTGCGAAGTGCGTCAACCGCATCGGTCTTCTCCCAGGTGAAGCTGTCTTCTTTTCTTCCGAAATGACCGTAGGCGGCGGTTTGACGATATATGGGTTTAAGAAGATCGAGTCTTTCGATTATAGCCCTGGGCCGGAAGTCAAACTCTTCATTGATGATCTGTAGAAGCTTATCCTCCTCTATCTTTGCGCTGCCGAATGTATCTATAGAGACCGACGCAGGATCTGGTTCCCCGATAACATAGGCCAGGTTAACCTGAATACGCTCGGTAAGCTCAGCAGCTACTACGTTCTTGGCAATCCAGCGGGCGAAGTAGGTTGCCGAACGGTCGACCTTTGTGGGGTCCTTGCCGGAGAACGCGCCGCCCCCGTGAGGTGCAAGTCCACCGTAGGTATCAACGATTATCTTGCGGCCTGTCATCCCTGTATCCGATGTGGGACCGCCAATTACGAACTTACCTGTCGGATTCACATAGTAGTGGACGTCAGAGGTGTCGAGATCATCGGGGAAGACAGGTTTAATGACCTTCTCGATTATATCATTGCGGGCCTTTTCAGTAATATGGTTTCCGGTCTTATCAAGAATCTCCTCCGTGTGCTGGGTGGAGATTACTACGTTGTTTACCTTTTCAGGCTTACCATTTACATACTCTATGGTGACCTGAGACTTTCCGTCAGGTCCTAGATAGTCTAGGATGCCTTGTTTACGGACCTCGGCAAGGCGTTTGGTAAGCTTGTGGGAAAGCATTATTGGCATGGGCATAAGTTCGGGAGTTTCTCTGCAGGCGTAACCAATCATCAGGCCCTGATCGCCGGCACCGCCGGTGTCAACACCCTGCGCGATATCAGGGGACTGCCTGCCGATTGCGTTAAGCACTGAGCAGGATGCACCGTCAAATCCATACTTAACGTCTGTGTACCCGATTTTATTACAAAGCAGGTCGCGGACGAGAGGTTGAAGGTCTACGTAGCACTCCGTAGTAATCTCGCCTCCCACGATAACAAGGCCGACGGTGATGAATGTCTCACAGGCGACTCTGCCCCTGTTATCCTGACGTAGAACCTCATCCAGAACCGCATCTGAAATCTGATCGCAAACCTTATCCGGATGTCCCTCGGTCACCGACTCCGAGGTTAGAAGAACTTTCTCCAACTACTTCCTCCTTTCATAAACCTGAGGATTAAATTTGTTAACATGAAGTATATAGCTCGTATCTACGAAGTCAACGATTGACTCGATATGGATATTAAAAGTTACCGTATCGAATTTACTATTAATAACGCGTGAATGCTTTGCAATATCATTTGAGTACCTCTTCCCTACTCGTTTTAACGCCACCAGGACGGTCGTGGACGGATTCAACATCACTTTATGAGGATTAAAGGACGTTACCTTTGTTAACGGAAAACTCAATACCTTTTCCAGGGTAAACGGGTTCTATTTACTCAAGTAATCGTAAAGGTCAGCTGCAAGGCTCGACCCGAGGTCTTTTAACGTCTCGTACTCCCCCCACGCTTTTGCATCTTCCCCAAACACCCAGTATGCAAGTCCCATCCCGAAGTGTGCTTCGTCCGAGTCTGCATCAAGACTTGCAGCTTGTGAAAAGTTTTCAAGGGCCTTTTCCCAGTCCCCGACCTTGGTATAGGTGAATCCCAGGTTGATACGATGAATCGGCGCATCGGGTTCGAGTCTTGCCGCCTGCCGGTATGCGTCCACGGCTTCACCCCACCGATTGAGTTTTCCGTATGCTATCCCGAGATGAGAGTAAGCCGTTGCATCGTCGGGTCTTATGAGAAGGGTCTGACGGTAGGCGTCCACCGCGTCTTCCCACAGTCCTAGCTGAAGGCTGCAGAATCCTATCCACGGATAGGCGATAAGGTACAAGGGATCCTCATCGACCACACCTTTAAGGCAGTACAAGGCGCTTTCCCACTCCTCGGCCCACATAAGGCCCAGTCCGGTAAGATATAATTCTTCCTTGATGTCCGAATTTCTTTTTTTCCTCTCAGCCTCCCATTCGGGTATGGATTTATTCATCCGGGGAAGGAGCCTTGCGATTCTTTCTGATGGAACCGCGAAGTTAATCTTATTCTCGCCGATCATCTGGAAGGTTGCCACACCTATTACGTCGCCTTCCATGTTAACAACGGGACTTCCGCTGTACCCGGGCGTAAGCGGGGCTGATATCTCGACTATAGCTCCGAACCCGTAGATGTCTCGAACCGCAGATATCTCTCCACTCAAGGCATTCCTTCCGGAGCCGTCTTCGGCGTCAGGTCCGAGGATTAATATTCCATCGCCCTTTTCTGCATGTACAGGCGTGGTGGCAAGAACCTCCGCGACATCGGGCGGAATATCGGCACGCAGCCTGATAAGATCGGCCTGGGGG
>WJJO01000113.1 GCA_014729665.1 Caldifarciminota bacterium | reverse complement strand
TGATCACACCGTACATATTTGCCGTATTTTGCTTCCAAGAAAATCCTCCTGATTTCTTGTAAGGTCAAATCCGCTGAATACACTGAGCGACAATGCATTGCTCAGTATACCCTCGTTATTCAACTATACAAGACCCTTACGGAAATAATGCGGAGACTTTCGATGTAACCCTCAACATCTTCGATGAAGAACAAAGTGTATACCACATTGATATGTCGTCACTTGAAGAAATGGAACCTAGTGTGGACACCCTGGGTCCAGGTGAATGGCCGGCATGGACACCTGGCAACTCAGGTGAATACACCACAGAACTTATCGTAACTCTGGACGGAGATCATTGTCCTGCCAATGACACCTGCCGCAAGTACGTTAACGCCCTATATGCACACGACGTAGGGGTAGTCGAGTTAACTAATCTCGAAGGCCATGAGTGGGGAAATAACCAAGTAAATCCATATCCTGAAGGGACTGAGTTCACCTGCGTGGCTACGGTTGAAAACTTCGGAGCTAATGCGGAGGATAGTGTCTACGTAGACCTTGACATCTATGATCTATCAAAAGATCCTGATTCGGTAATTTTTATCGACAAACGTTTACTCGTTAACCTTGACTGGCGCGGTAATGAAGGTGAAAATCCCTACGTAGCTGATGTTACCTTCCCTGTCTGGTCTACACCCAGCGAGGATGGATTCAGGGTAGAGTACCGAATCGAACTTGCAGGCGACGACTATCCTGAAAATGATGAGTGTACACGGGAAATAAACATAGGCATCACCGAGGAGCCAGAAAAGGTTCCTTTCTCGCTTGACGCTGTAACGATTTCTCCCGATAGAAGGTCAGTTACGATATCCTATAGCGTTCCCCGTTTAACCGATCTTAGCTTGAGACTATACGACGTTTCTGGTAAACTGGTCAAAGTTCTAAAACAGGGACGCCACCCCGCAGGCACCCACACCCTTACCTGGAACGGTCTGGACGATGCCGGACGCAAGGTTGCCCAGGGTGTGTACCTCGTCCGTATGGAAGCAGGTGATTGGAGTGACGTAAAGAAGGTGGTTATCTACTGAATACGGATATCCGTGTAAGATTAAAGATTCCTTCTAAGTTCTTCACCCAGAAGGGTTAACGCCCTCTCGAACTTCGGCTTGTTCCCAGGCATATTCGGCCAGCGGTTAAGCCCTGAAGGGTGGGGCAGGACAATGATGGTAACTTTACGCCCCCATAAACGCTTTTGAACCCACTCCCCTACAAGTTTCATACCCGCGTCTTTACCCAGAACGGCCTTTGCAGCAACCGAACCTACGAGGACGAGTATCCTGGGTCGGGCATGGAAAAACTCCTGTTCGAGCCAGGGTAGACAGTTTCGCCTCTGTATTGTTGAAGGAGGTGCATCGTCTTTCCCGTTCGGACCGAGTCCTGGGTAACATTTGGCAACAGCCGTGATATAAGCGTTTGAGCTGACGTAATCCTCGGCATACCCCAGACCTTCAAACCACTGCCACAGCCTCTTGCCTGCAGGCCCTGAGAACGGTTTGAGAGAGGTTAATTCGTGCCTGCCCGGGGCCTGACCGACTATCATCAAGGGGCGGTTTGCCCCACCCTCGAATACCGGCGCGGGTTCCAGGAATTCCGTGCATTGTTTACAGGAGCTAAGCTCTTGGGAAAAGAACCTGTATGCTTCTTCCTGCTCGGCAAGGATTCTTTGCCGCTCTTGAAAAGAGGGCAGACATCCGCAATAGTCCTGACGATAGAGATTGAGTTCACGGGAAACTTCGAGCGAACGCTTGAACCCGTCATGTTTCTTGAAATCTTCATCAAGGAAGGCGACCCCGTATTTGCGTGACAGGGACTGACCGATATCCCGAAGCCAATCGAACGACTTATGAGGACTCACCGAAAGGGTGGTCGTGAAGTAGTCGAATCCTTTATCCGAAGCGAGCATGGCCGTCTGCTCCAGCCTGAACGCATAGCAAACCCCGCATCTCCTGCCCTTCTCAGGCTCGGTCTCAAGCCCTTTGACGGCTTTCATCCACCGGTCAAGGTCACGTTCACCGGTCATCAGGTCAAATCCAAGGATACCTGCGACCTTCATGGTTTCCGCCAGACGTCTATCGTACTCATCCCCAGGCTCGATCTGCGGGTTGTAGAAGAAACCTGTTACATCAAAGCGATCCTTGAGGCGTTCATACACCGAAGTCGCGTCAGGCGCACAGCAGATATGTAAAAGCAAGCGGGGCTTGGAAGACATGGCCGATTATAAGGCAGGTTTTAGTATTTGTCATCCCCTGACTTTTTGTTAGATTTTGAATTACCGTCTTAGGATAAAAAGGTTTACTTTAAAAAGATAGCATACCCCATTATCTTGATTTACCGTATTTTCTTTGTGTGTACTTTGTATTCTTTGCGGTAGATTATACATTCAGAACGGGAAATCCGGAAGGGTAATAACCGCCTTCCTGCACTGGCCTACAGAAACCATCCAGATTGGTACCCCGACCTGTTCTGAAATCCAGTTTACGTAATATTGAGCCTTTTCAGGCAATTCCTCGAATGTCCGCGCATCCGAGGTCGAACTCATCCACCCCTCAATCTCGGCATATATCGGCTCCCCCGGATCGAAATCACGCGGGGTAATCAGATCCTTGATCATTTCGTCGGGTTGTCGGTAGCCTGTGCAGACCTTGAGCCGTCGGAATGAATCGAGGACGTCCAGCTTGGTGATTGCGAGTCCGTCTACGCCGTTGAGTTCTGCGGCGTATCTGAGAAGCGGAAGGTCGAGCCAGCCGCAGCGCCTGCGGCGTCCTGTGGCCGCTCCGAACTCGTTGCCTACGTCCTGAAGCCTGTCTCCCATTTCACCTTCATCCTCGGTCGGGAAAGGACCTGCTCCAACACGTGTGGCATAGGCCTTGGTCAATCCCACAACCTTACCCATCATTTTCGGTGATATACCGATGTCGACCGGGATTGACAGTGTCCCGGGGTTTGAGGAGGTAACGTAAGGATAAAAGCCGTGATCTATGTCAAGTAAGGTCCCCTGAGCGCCTTCGAAAAGCACCTCGTTACCCTTGTCCAGATGCTCCTTGACCAGTCCTGCCACATCGCCTACAAATGGCCTGATACGTTCAACCGCAGTATTCAAATCATCAAGGGTTTCATCCAAGCGGATAGCTTCCGCATCGTAAAGCTTCTCGATTACGGCATTGTGATGATTTACGATTATTGCGAGTTTATCTTTAAGCCCTTGTGAAAAAAGGTCTCCTA
>WJJO01000112.1 GCA_014729665.1 Caldifarciminota bacterium | reverse complement strand
TCTTATCCCCGTGATAACACATTCGGCACCGAGTAGCTTGACGGACGCAACGGTCTTGAGGATATGATTTGCCACGGCGGAATCTACGGTCGGTACTCCCGTGATATCCATTATCGCGATCTTACTCTGGGTTCCTGAAATCTCGGTCAAAAGGCTTTCTGTCAGCTTCTGTGAGCGGCGAGTATCGAGTGCACCAATCAAGGGCAGAACAAGCACCTGATCCCATATCTTGATTATTGGCGTCGAGAGTTCTTCTATTGCCTGCCGCTGTTTTTCTATGAGGTCCAGTTTTTCCTGTAGTTCATCAGCCCTTTTCTGGCTCTGTAATACCTCGTCACCGAGATCGGATATCAGAAGGTTGATGCCTGTTTCGACCGAGGTCAATACGTCGGCTTCTTCCATCGCAATAGGTATCTCGGCCTCGAAGTCTCCACCTGCCGCTGCAGCAAGGACTTCCTCTATGGCTTCGATTCGGCTCTCCATATTCTTTATGCCCACACTACTGCTTTTCCTGGCTTCAGCCATGTTCTATTCTCCTTAGCATTAATTGAGTTGAAGGCTCTACCCTCAACCTTGGTTTTCTGCGATTGTGAACCTCTACGCGCTCCACGCAACAAGATATCCTCTGCATTATTATACAGATTTCATCCATCATGCAACCCTTTATGGGTTAATTCTCCTTCAACCATTTCAAGGCTTCATCCTTGTTTTTAAAAAACTGGGTATTCTTGGACGTCCCGGTGACGGCCAGAATAACCTTGGCCATCATCCTCATGGGCGGATTTCCACCAACCATGGCAATCCTCTTGAAATCGACCATGCTTGCCGTATCCTTGAACGCTCGACGAGCCTCCTTTGATATCGATGATCCGCTGTGAGAAATGTCGCACAAAATGCGGTCAAATTCGTGCTTTTCATACTCACCCCTGATTTCAGACATCAACTCCTTTATCTCGGATTCATCCTTCAACTCGGCAAGCATCTTCAGGAATAATACCCCATGCTCATCCAGGTACTTCAATTCGTACTTCATGACTACTCCTTCAACCATGCGAGGGCATCGTCTTCAGTTTTAAAAAAATTTGTCGATTCCGATGAGCGGGTTATGGTAAATATAACCTTGGCAATCATCTTCATCGCGGGATTGGCGCCAAAGATTGCTATCTTATCGAACATATCGGGCATCGCGAACTCCTTTAAAGCCTGTCTGGCTCCTTTATCAAGAGTCGCGGTAGCTCCTTTCGAGAGATCGATAATGATGTGCTTCAGTCCGGTATCCCTGGCTAATTTTTCAATCTGGGGTGTTACTTCGCGGATGTCGTCCGCGTTCAAAGATTCGTTTTGCGAAAAACGAATCACATCGTTATCTTTATCGTGCCATACCTTATACTTCATTTGTTAATATCTCCTAACAGCCATTTCAGGGCTTCTTCTTCTGTCTTGAAGAACCTTGATTCGTTTATCTTTCCAATTACAACCAGGACAATCTTTGCAATCATCCGGGTCATAGGCGAGACGCCGACCAGGGCCGCTTTATTAAATCTCAGATTACCGCCATTTTCCTGTATTAACTTCCTGGTGTCCTTGTCAAGTGAAGCGTTAAGGCTTTGAGAGAAATCTGCTAGCAAGTTAGTTTCGGGATTGTCTCGAAATATCTTATTAAGGGATTCTATGGTTTTTTCGGCATCTTCCCTGGAAAAGTCGCCAACTATATGCAAAACCGCTGAGTTTACCTCTGGGTTGTAAAAAACCTTGTGTTTCATTTCTTTATGTTTCATTCCCTCAGCCATTTCAGGGCTTCATCCTCACTGTTAAAGAATCGAGTCTTATCCGACTGTCCTATAATCTTTATAGCAATCTTAACCACCATCCTGGTAATAGGATTTACGCCGATAACCGCTATACGGTCGTACTCAACATCCTTATACTTCTTAAAAGCCTGCCTTGCCTCCTTTGTCAGAAGATCGGACGGATTTTCAGACAAATCACCAAGTATGTAACGATGGGGATTTCCTCCTAATAACCTATCGACCTCGGGCATGAGTCGATGGATGTCCTCAGCGTCGATCGTCTTGAAGGTTTTAACGTAAAGAACACCTTTTTTATCATCAAACCATATTTTATAAACCTCTAAATTCACTTATCTCCTTTCAACCAGGCAAGGGCTTCATCCTCTGTTTTAAAGAATTTCGTGATATCCGATCTGCCCATAATAGACAAAGCAATCTTGGCAACCATCCTTGCCACAGGATTAGCGCCAACCATGGCGACTTTTTCGGGTTTGATAATCTCTGTATGCTCGGCATATGCCTTACGTGCTTCCTTGCTCATGGATGATGGATCCTTATCATGACTCATATCAACAAGAACAAGGCGTCTCTTCATTTTTGTCGAGTTTCCGACCGATAACGGGCATCATTTCGTCGACGTCAGGTTTGTCGAGGGAGCTGTATATAACCAAATGGAGTACGTCTGCTTCTGAATCGGTTTTATCTCATACTTCATGACGTCTCCTCTGCTTTTAACCATCTTAGGGCTTCTTCTTTCGTTTCAAAAAACTTGGTTATATCAGACATACCAAGCGCCGACACGGCAACCTTAGCAACCATTCTTATTACGGGCTTTGCTCCGTACATCGATATTTTTTCGAACTCAAGCTTTTCTGCATACTGCCTGAACGCCTTTCTGGCAGGTTTATCCTAAAGCCCCGGTGGATTGTCGGTGAGATCCACAAGTACGTGTTTTTCTTTCTTGCCCTTAAGAAGGCTATCCAATTCCGGCATATACCCGTTTACGTCTTCTTCGGTTGACATCTTAATAATCTTGAGATGAGCTGCACCAATCCCTTCATCGAACCATACTTTATAGTTCATGTTCATTCTCCTTTCAGCCATACAAGAGCTTCTTCTTCCGTCGCAAAGAATCGGGGCGCTTTCGACTTCCCCAGTAAGGTTAAAGCTATCCTAACCATCATCCTGATCCTCGAATCCGCACCCACGACGGCATTCTTCTCAAAACCCGCCATATCCGAATATTTCTTGAACGCCTCGCGCTCCTCCTTGCTCGATTTCGTCAC
>WJJO01000111.1 GCA_014729665.1 Caldifarciminota bacterium | reverse complement strand
GCAACATGGTTCGCCATCTTGAGGCCAACCCGGCGGAACGCGCTTTCATAAGCCAATTCGATAACTCGCCGTACGAGAAGACCTGCGGCTCCGAACAGCATTTCGCAACCTTTGCGCGCACAGTGGTGTTCATCCAGTTCGGTATAGACAACGGGATGCTCAAGCCCCTGCCCGTGATCGTGATAATGGAGGCCACCCTTGCTCTGGCTAACGCGGTCACGAGACTGGAGTCCATCGGGCTTACCATAGACGACGAGATTCTTAAAACCACATGCAGGATGGCCTGGGACGCGATCGCGAGCCACGAGTAAGGCATGCAACTTTTTTATTTTAACAGCGTCTTGAATGAACGTTCAATCAATTTAAACCGAGGAGCTAGATGACATGAGATCACTGATACTGAACGGAGCCGAAGACGCTTCGCTCGAGACGATAGAAATCTCTTTTTTACGTAACTTAGAGAATAGGGGTTACGATGTTTCCGCGCTCCAGATGCGGGATATCCAGATGGACACCTGCGCAGGCTGCTTCAACTGCTGGGTAAAAAGCCCGGGGCAGTGTACTATAAGTGACGCAGGCAGAGACGTTGCAAAGCAGATGATCACCTCCGACGTGGTGGTATATCTGACGCCGGTAACCTTTGGCGGGTACTCCTACCAGCTCAAGAAAGCCGTTGACCGATTTCTGCCCAACATTTTGCCTTTTTTCAGGTTCCACGAGGGGGAGATACACCATCCCCAGCGATACACCAAGAGACCGATACTCATAGGCTTAGGCGTTCTCGAAAAAAAGGACGCCGAGCAGGAGCGGATGTTTGCAGAACTCAACTACAGAAACGCATTGAACCTCGAACCGCCCGGATATGCGGCAGGGGTGGTTTACTTCTCGGACAGTAAAGAAGTAATCAGTAAAAAGATCGTGGATACACTCGATAAAGCGGAGGTCCCAAGTGCCTAAAGTAATTGGACTTATAGGAAGCCCCAAAGGGGCGAGATCGAACTCGAGGGTGATTTCTGACTACCTTCTCAGTAAATTGGAGGAGAAGGGGTTTGAGGCAGAAACGATACTGGTCTATCCCGAGCATCGCAAGGACCCGCAAATCAAGGGTTTGATAGACAAACTGGATAAGGCTGATCTGATCGCCCTGGTTTTTCCCCTCTACATCGACAGCCTGCCTGCACGGCTTATCAGGGCACTAGAGTTGATCAGCAAGCATCGTAAGACCCGTAAAGTATCGAAGGATCAGCGGTTCATGGCCATATGCCAGTCAGGATTTCCGGAGTCGCACCAGAACAATCTAGCCCTCGACATGTGCAGGTGTTTTGCCGGGTTGTCAGGATTCCGCTGGATAGGCGGTCTGCCGATCGGTGCCGGCGCAATCGCAGGCGAACAGAATCTGGAAGAAGCCGGTGGCCGGGTCTATTTTATCAGGAATGCTCTGAATATAGCGGTCGAGGCGATTTCACAGGGCAAGGAAATACCTGAGGAAGCCAAGCAGGCGGCCGCAAAACTGCCCATTCCGGCCGGGCTCTACCGTTTGATAGGAAACCTCAGCTGGAAACGACGGGCGAAACCATACGGGCACAGGAAACGGGATTTACACGCTCAGCCTTATCTTGAGGGATCAGGTGATTATCATATGTGAAGCATGCCATCAATCAAAACTTATTACATATACCCCTTGCTTGTCCTCTTTTTCAGTCTTCAACGACGCGTAGTCCGTGCCGTACTTATCCTTCATGTATGAGTTTAGCTCCGCCATCACCTTGCGGTTGGTTTCCGGATCGATATCCCGCAGGTGGGGCAGGGCCAGGTTTGAAAGGATGCGGAGAATGGGGTTTAAATCCGGGGAATGATTGGAACAAAACCACTGCTGTGGCTCGGTTATCGACCCTCCATACGATTCGATATAGGAGTGAAGCTCCTCGTACTCAGGACCGACCGTGGGCAGGAGCTTCCTGCCGTACTTTACCAGGATCTCCTCGTATTTATCCCACACCTCGGTAATATAATCGGTTCCAGGAGATTTTGAACCTGCCTCGATAGAAAGAAGCCTGCCCCGAGGTCTCAACACCCTCCTTATCTCGGAGATGACTTGCCTGTAGTCCTTGATGTGATGGAAAACCGCCCTGGTCATGACTACATCCACCGAGTCGTCAGGCAGCGGGACATTAACCGCATTCATCACGAGAAAGGTTGCGTTATCCAGCCCTGCTCTGTCTGCAGCCTTCTTGAACACCGAAAGCATCTCGGCCGACGCATCACCCGCGATGTAGGGGATGCCCTTTTTTGCAAGGTGGAATCCTGTTATGCCTGTGCCCGCTCCCAGGTCTAGCACGATCTTGCCGGAATCGACGTAACGCTCATAGATATAATCCGCGGTCCGGGCATGGATGGGGTTGTCAGCCCCCCTGGTCTGGTCGTAGTGGGGCGCGATGTGTGAATAG
>WJJO01000007.1 GCA_014729665.1 Caldifarciminota bacterium | reverse complement strand
GTCAACTCGTTTTTCCCCGATACCTCCATGTACAGCGAAGGGTTGCCTTCAGTCCATCCTACAGGTTGCGCAGCCAGTTCAATCGTTGATAGAATTAGTCTCGGTGAACTTGAATGCATCCTCAAAAGGTTAAAGTCTTCCGGTTTCATCAAAGGGGTTATACCTCTAATCCCTAAACCTTCCAGGTCTCCCTGGATTTGTTCAATCTCGCCAATGTTTTTCGCTAAAAACAGCACCCCCTGTCCTGTCTGTTTGAGTGCGGCAAGCAAGAAGGCGCGAAGCGCTCCGGGAAGTCCTGCAACCGATCGGGGAAGGTTGCCCGATTCCAGCATCCGGAAAAGTCTTCTTGCCGACCCGGAGGCAAGGAAACGCGAGTAAAGGTCTTCTTTGATGAAACTGCTTCCCATAAAGGCTTGATTCTAAGGATGAATCGAAATAAGTCAAAGCCCGGTAATTGTTGACAAGTAATGTAATTTAGGTATCCTAATGGGTAAAGATGGAGGTTTTTATGAAGCGAGTAATGGTGGCAATTTTGTTTGTTGGCCTTACCACATCAGCATTTGCATATCCAACCGGTGGTGATGTGGGGATAGGAGTAGGTATAGGTGTACCTACAGGTCTTTCAGGGAAATACTGGGTAAATTCGACTTCAGGAGTCGATGTACTACTTGGTTGGGATATCCAGGCGTCCTGGTTATATACCCACGCCGGTTACCTTTTCCATTTCCCTGTAGGTGTATCGAAGGGAAACCTAGCACCCTATCTGGGAGTGGGCGGTTACTTTGCGGTCGATCCTTCCAGCGAAGGTCCAACTTCCGGGGAGGTTGCCCTTGGAGCCAGGATACCTGTAGGTCTTGAGTACATATATAAACCCGTAGGTTTCTTTGCCGAGATAGATCCTCTTGTCAAGCTTTTCCCCGGGGTATATTTCGATTTTGCAGGCGGGGTAGGCTTCAGGTTTTACTTCTAGATTTGTGAAAAGAAAAGAAAGGAGCGACCGAGGTCGCTCCTTTTGTATCGAGTAAATTATACTACTCTAAGATAAACATCCACAACTGAGGACTCGATGCAGTGGAATCAGGGGTAGCTCCCCAATTATCTTCCGGAACCGGACGCCAGTAATAGGTCCCCGGACCGTCTAACTCCATCCTGTAGGAAGCGGTTTTAAGGTCTTCTGCAATCAACTGCGGGTTATCTTCCCATGTGGGACCGTCAGCTAAGTACAACCTGTAGCTTACAGAATCGTGATCCGGGTCTTGGCAATTCCAGGATAACGATATCTCTCCCTCTGAAGGATAGACAATCGGGGCGATTGTATCGGGTGGGTCCGGTGAACTGGCGGCGGGAGGTTGTTTGTTTTCAGGCCGAGTGAATTTGAAGGTGTCGCTTACGGTATCCTGTCCGTAAGGGTCCCTGGACAGTATCATCCAGTAGTAGTCGGTTTCAGGGACAAGGTGTTCTTCGGTAAAGATTGTGCTCCAGGTTGTCAGGGTATCTTGTTTATGAGCTATACCGCTGTCCATCTTTACCATATTATTGGGGCTGCCCTTACCGAAGAAAACGTCGTATTCAAGCTCCTGAGGGGGCAGGGTGTCGGGGTCGCTTCCCCACCATGCCAGGAGTACAACGGCGGCTGAATCATCTATTACTGCGTCGTCTGCAGGTCTCATCGAATCCGAACATACCGGGTAGGGAGGGAGATTAGGTATCCTGACCAGGCGGGTAAGTTTTTCCGATGTATCGGAGACGTTGCCCGCCTCGTCGATCGCTACAGCGCAGATAGTATACTCTAAGCTGTCCTCGAGAAGTGTAGTCTGCCAATGATAGGTGAATTCGTCTTCCTGCTGGGTTACCGAATCGGAACCGGGTACGGGTTCCCAGTTCTCAAGCTGGTTTACGAAGAATTTGACTTCCTTAACGCCTATGTTATCTGAAGCGTTTACTATAACCGAGACAATCCCCTTTATGCTGTCTCCATCAACGTAGGCCCGGTAGTTGCCGCTGTCTTCTATGGTAATACTTTGTATTACGGGCGGCTCGGTATCCGTTTTACATTCCAGACCAGTCAAGCCGACCACTAGTACCACCGTCGTCAGTATACTTAAAACCTTAGATGCTTTTTTCACTTTGCACCTCCTAACGTGCTTCTAATCATCCTGACGTTATAGAATACGCTTCCTGCCGTACTTGTCAAGTGCTGCGATTATGAAATGAACATTGACACGCGCGTTGACATCCCATTCCGTACAGGTATACTTTTCACATATGCGGTGGTAACTCAACGGTAGAGTAACAGCCTTCCAAGCTGTAGGTTGCGGGTTCAAGTCCCGTCCGCCGCTTTTATATCCAAACCGAATCCCTTGACTACTCATCCCAGATTTGTATTCTTTAAGATGCAAGAGCGAGATCAAATCAAATCGGGCGGTGCATTGGGTCTGCTTCAGGTTTATACCGGTCCGGGAAAGGGGAAAACCACCGCGGCCGTAGGTCTTGCCGCACGCGCCGCGGCACATGGCCTTAAGGTTACATTCATTCAGTTCGCCAAGCCGGATTCCTCAGCCGAGTTCGACTCGCTAAAGAAACTCGGGGTATACTGCATGCAGTTCGGGGCCCAGGGTTGGATAAAAAAGGGAGGGGATAACACCGAACACGCTGTCGAGGCCCAGAAGGGCTGGAGGCTAGCCCTTACTTATCTTAAAGGCGATGAAACTACAGATATCCTCATACTCGACGAGATAAACGTGATCCTTTCGGCAGGCCTGCTTAAGACCGCCGGGGTAATGGAGGTTCTGCTTAACCGTTTTCACGGGCTTGAGGTCGTGTGTACGGGGAGAGAAGCCCCTCCGGAGCTTGTAATGGCCGCGGACCTCGTTACAGAGATGCTGGATATTAAACACTACTTTCAGCAAGGTGTCGAGGCGCGTCTTGGAATAGAGTATTAACAAACCCGAAGAAACATGAAGCTACCCGAAGGGTTCAGGACGCGTGTAAGAAATGTCTGGGGAAGCGGGGGTGATAAGTGGCTCGAAGCGTTTCCCGATATCCTGTCAGGTTGCATGAAAAGATGGAAACTTATCTCTATTACGATGCACCCGGAATTATCATACAACTTCATAGCCCATGGAGAATCCGAAACATTGGGTAAGGTCGTGCTGAAGATCGGTGTGCCTGTAAATGAGATGGAGGATGAAATCTCAGCGCTGAAGTTACTTAACGGTGATCATACAGTAAGGCTTCTCGATTCGGATAGTATTAAAGGAGCGCTCCTGCTTGAAGAGATAACGCCTGCAAAACCGCTTCACGCGTTGGACGATAATGTACAGGAATCACTTATTGCCGCACGGTTGATTGACAATATCCCTATCCCCGCTCAGCGCCGATCTACATTACCAACTGTCGAGAAGTGGTCGGATGTATTCGATAGAATCATTTCAGGTTATGAATCCCGGAGTCGAGGACTGCCTGTCAAAACGGTTGAAAAAGCGAAAGGGATGGCTCGTGGATTAGCAGAAACGTCGAACGGGAAGTGGCTGCTTCACGGCGACCTTCACCACGGCAATATCCTTTTCGATAAGAAACGGGGATGGCTGGCAATAGACCCAAAAGGGGTTATCGGCGACAGGGCCTACGAGTGTGCGCGGTTTCTTCACAATCCAATGCCGGATTTTTTGTCCTGCGAGGACCCGATTACAAAAACCGAGGAGAGGGTAGATGTCTTCTCGGAGTATCTAAACGAAGATAGAAATCGGATACTGGGATGGGCCTTCGTGGACTGTATCATCGGGGCATGCTGGGATATTGAGGAATCTATAGATAATGTGGACTATTATGTTCAGGTTGCTCGGTTATTGGAGGGATTAATCCAATAAGTCAAAAAATATGCTACTTCGTATTGCATTTTGAGTTCCCTTAAAATTTAAGATGCGCGCCAAAGGCGCGTTTACCCCCTTGACAAGCTGGAAAAGAAAACTATACTCAAAGTAGAGGAAGTCTGCATGAAGGAGTCAGATCGTCATCCATTCTGCATCCCGCAGACCTCCTGAGAAAAGTTGGGCTTTCTAGGGTTGCCCGTTAAATAAAGGATGGTTAAAGATGGATTTAGGTCAAAGTGAAAACGTGTGTCAACTACAAGGAGGTCAGTCTACCTTTGCTCAAGCGTGTTTTCAACAGAAAAAGAGATTTTTACAAAAAATCACCCAACCTGAAAGGAGGTTGACGTGAAAAGGAGTATGTTAGGTATCCTTACCGTCCTTGCAGTACTCCTTGGTCCAGCGATGGTTTTCGCAGGGACTAAGGGAGCGCTAAAGGGACAGGTCAGGGACCTACAAACCGGCGATCCGCTGGGTTTAGTCGCGGTTCAGCTAAAGACAAAAGATGGCGGCACGGCCGACTATACCTATGCCGATGCGAATGGAAAGTTCTTCATCTCCAATATCATACCCGGAATATACGACGTTGAGTTGTACCTTATGGGTTACGAACCATCAATCATCAAGGATGTTCGAATAACATCCGATCAGACCACCGAAATCTATCCCAAGATGAGTACCGGTAAGGCCATAACCGTCGCGGGCGTAACCGTTACACCTAAGGATTTTCTGACAGGACCGGATGAAAAAGGCAAGACTCAAAAGGAGATAAGAGAGACCGCAGGCGTCAGGGAAGTGGGCGATGTGGTTCTCTTGGAACCCGGTACCGTAAATGTCGGCGGCGCAAACTCTCAGGAGATTCACGTTCAGGGCGGTCGAACCAATGAACTGGTTACCATGGTCGACGGTATCAACGCCAACGATCCGGTTACGGGCCAGTCCGGTGTATACATCGACCGCAGCGCTATCCAGGAGATCAAGGTTAACACCGGCAACTTCAACGCCCAATACGGTAATGCGATGTCCGGGGTGATAAATATCGTTACCCGAGAGGGGAGCGGTAAGAAGTATACAGGCACCCTGGAGTACGAGACAGACGGCGGAATCCGGTTCAAGTCGCTTGAAAGGGATGAGAACGGCAAATTCTACCTGTACGATGATCCCATCAAATACCCGAATGAGGATATGTTCCACCACAAGGGTACCGTCGCACTCGGCGGCCCGGTTATTCCCGGCTATGAGAATGCGACCTTTTTCCTTTCCGGCAATATCCTCGAGCATGAAAACCGCTTCCCCTTCAGCGACAGGCATCGCCTAAACGGTACACTCAAACTGACGTGGAAACCGACGGTTAAGATAGACAGCGTTAAGGGCGGCGGCCCCCCCAAGTTTATCCTTGCAGGGAACTATTCCGATTACTGGTATCACTCCTATGTCCATGCACTCAGCAAAGGGATATGGCTTGAGGAGTTTGGACCCAGAACGCATCGGGGCGACTACCGGGTGAATCTCCAGGTAAACCATCCAATCTCCAAGAAGTTTATCTACAACGTAAACATCGGAACGTTCAACACTCACTCAAAACAGAGTTACATGGACGGTGAGCACTACAACGATTTCAAACAGCTCGGAAGGCAGCAGTTGTCCTGGGT
>WJJO01000110.1 GCA_014729665.1 Caldifarciminota bacterium | reverse complement strand
TCAACCCTGTATGGATATGACCGCATCACGGATATAAAGGATTATTCTGTAACCAAGGTATTAGATACTTCATCCTTATCGTAGCCGGGATTGGGCCAGGAGTGATGGTTACCGTTGAATTAGTTGACAATTCCCCTATCTTCCATATCGTTATCCGGATAGGCAACCAAGAAAGGAGAGCCCATTAATACACGAGGTGAAAAACCCCATAACAACCGGAGGACTTACATGAAATGTATATGTGCAATACTCGCGATTCTGTGTGCGGTGGTTACAACCTTCGCCCAGGGCAAGGACGCGGTCATCGAGGACGGTGCCGAGAATTCGGCAGAAGGCGATTACTCCGCCGTGAGTGGGGGCAAGGAGAACTCATCGCCCGGGTACGGTGCCGTGATAGGCGGCGGAGTAAGGAACGAGGCCACATCCAGGTTCGTTACCATTGGTGGCGGGACTTACAACACCGGTTCGGGCGATAATGCCACCATCTCGGGCGGGCAATCGAACAAGGCAGGTGCAAAAAGCGCCAGCATCGGCGGCGGAGAAGGCAACAAGGCTGACGGCGCATTCGCCGTTATCGCAGGCGGAAGCGAGAACGAGGCTAGCGGTGACACCTCCACTATAGGCGGCGGTGTCGATAACAAGACCGAGGCTATGGGTGCCACCGTTGCCGGAGGCAGGCAGAACCTTGCAGGAGCGGTTTGCGGAACGGTGGGCGGCGGAAACTTCAACCGGGTAGAGGGGGAAGGCGAATACGGAACCATCGCCGGCGGCGCTAACAACCGGGCCACAATGCCCTATTCAATGGTTCCGGGCGGACTGTACAACAACGCAAACGGTTTTGCAAGCCTTGCCGCAGGCAGAAAAGCCGCGGCCAATCACGCCGGATGTTTCGTCTGGGCGGATGCGCAGGACCGGTACATCGAATCCAGGGATGATAACCAGTTCCTTGTAAGGGCCCGGGGCGGTATATGGTTCGGAGACGACAGCTACCCCAACTTCAGGAAAGATGCATTCATCCAGACCACGGCGAAGAACGCCTACCTTTCTGCCGAAACAGGTCAGTGGGAGCTGCCTTCGGATCGAAATCTTAAGGAAGATTTCCAGGTCGTCGACTGCAAACAGATACTCGATAAGGTTACCGAACTTCCGGTTACGTCTTGGAGATATAAGGGAGAGGAACCTGAAGTCACCCACATCGGGCCGGTGGCCCAGGACTTTCATGAGACGTTCGATCTGGGATCGAACAGTACAAGTATAACACCGACCGATCTTGACGGTGTTGCCCTGGTTGCTATACAGGCTCTGGTTGCAGAACTCGAGGAACGAGACGAACGCATTGCCGAGTTGGAGGAAAGACTTAATGCCCTCGAGAACGGTCGATATGAAGAAAAGCCTGAAGCCGATAACTAACAGGAGATCATTTGACAAAGTTCCACATCCGAGTATTCTGCAATAAATCACATTAATCCGGGAGAAGAGAAGGCGCCTATCATGCGAAGTCGAGTGTGTTGCACAGTAACGTGCCCGGAGCACGGATAAGGAGGAAACGATAATCTATATCAGCATGCGGATCTGCATTATGAAGGGCATAAATTTTCTAAGCCGGGGGCTTGTACTACGTTATTCCCCAGATTCCGGACAGACATCGGCATGAACAATACAAGTCTTAAATAAACCCTTACGGGAATCATAAGGAGGATGCATGAAATCCATAACCGTTATAACATGCTTGACGCTGTGTCTTGCGTCTATCGGCACGGCAGAGGTAGTAGTAGATACACTCGAGGCACATCAGGATACATACATCGACGAGTTCACCCCTACAAAGGTGCGAGGCGGAGAGACGAGGCTGACCCTTTGGAACGAGCCTGATCCGTACTTCTACATCCTTATCCAGTTCGACCTCTCGCCCTATAAGGCATATATGTCGGCAAGACCGGATACATTAGTTGACTTCATGAGCGGAGTACTCGATTTGTACTGCTACTTCTCCGGTGGTGCAGGCACGGGAGCCGCATACAAAGCGGACGATGACTGGGACGAGAATACGGCCAACTACAACAATATGCCTGCATGGGATGACGGGCAGTCGGTTATGGTTGACTTACCCGATATGAACGGTGCCTGGTTAGATCTCGATCTGACCGACCTTATTAAACCCGAACCCGGTGATACCTGGCCCGATTTTTCCAGCTTCTACCTTTTTGCAGTAGATCCCGGATCATGGGATTTCTTTAGTAAGGACTGCGACACGTGCGCTTATCTTGCGGATAACGAACTTACACCAAAGCTCTACCTTACCTGGGAGGTCACTACGGGAACGGAAGAGAAACCCCTTGAGGTTGCTGATTTCAATGTCCCGCAGCAGTCTGTGGATGGTTTAGCGATAGACTACTATATACCGACGGGCCAAAGCGCCTTCATTTCCATATTCGATGCATCCGGTTCACTCGTCGAAACACTAGACGCTGAAACAGGGAATCACTCAGTAGTCCGAGCTTTATCGCCCGGGGTTTACTTTATCAGGATGAATACCGGCGATTTTGTAATCAGCAGAAAGGCGATCGTCATAAGGTAAGTAACACGAAAAATTACCAGATTTAAGTATAAGGAGGAACAATGAATAAGTGCGCAGTAATAACCGTAAGCATCATAGGATTGATGTTATCACCCGCCTTTGCAGGCCAGGCAATCCTGGATGCAGAGCAGGACTGCTTCGTTTCAGGTTTTGTACCGGACGTGCCTTCTGGCCCTGAGGTTTATCTCGCGGTGGTCGCCGACTGGGAACTGGAGCTCATACCACCGACCAAGAGCCTTATCCAGTTCGACCTGACCCCACTGGGAGACGTCCAGACCGTTCAGGAAGCAACCTTGAAGCTTCACGTTACGAACGCCAGCGCCGCAGGAGAGCTAAGGATATTCAGGGCCGGTGGAACCTGGAACGAGATGACGACAACGTGGAATACAAGACCCACGGAAAATATGGATGAGACGTCCCTGGTTACACCCGTAGGTCTGGGGCAATTTGATATCGATGTTACCGATATCGTATCCTCCTGGCTCCTTCAATACTTTCCCAACTATGGTTTCTACATAGACGCCCCTGACAACGACGAGGCCGTGGATATGGAGTTTGCATCCAGGGAGGCTTCCACTCCCGGGAACAGACCCAAACTCGATGTAACCTACACTACAGGCGGTGCGATTTCTGAAAATGAGTCGGGAGTCTTAGTCTTTCTCGATGTGTCCGGGGTATCTCCTACTTTCATCAACTTCCATCTTTCAGTTCCCACAGTTACTGAACTTTCTGTCTACGATGCAACCGGTGCCCTTGTCAGGACGCTTGTAGATGATCAATTAACATCCGGGGACCATTCAATAACGTGGGTTGGAGAACCGGGAGTATATTTTATCAGGCTGGAAGCACACGCAACAGTCATTACAAGGAAGCTCGTATTGACCAGGTAGAGGAGGTAATAATCGGGACGGTATTTCAACTGTTCGATTGATAGCATTTTTTACGGTCGGTCAAGAGGTCTGTTCAGTGTACCGGACTTGACAGGTGGCGTAAATTCAATAAGATATGTTACTTAGGGCTGTTTCTGTTTTGAAAATGAGGGTTGGTTGTGCTGTCGGGCTGTGTGATATGGGTTTGGGTTGTAATCGGACCCCGATAGGGAAGGTATTCTTAATCTACATGAGGAGATAAGGAAGGTTTGGGTAAACATTCAACCTTAGGAGGCATAATGTCCAAAAGCGTATTACTCATTACAGCTTGCTTAATGCTGTTACCCCCTGTGGGTCTTGCAGCCCAGGTTTGGGATACAGACCAGCGTTTGACCGATGATATAGCAAACTCCTTTACCGGTCAGAACAACGGTTGGCGAGTGACTGCCTCAGGCGATACCGTACATGTGGTATGGTTTGACGGATGCAACGGAAACAATGAGATATACTACAAGCGTTCTACTGACGGTGGTGCAAGCTGGGATTCAGATACAAGGCTTACCAACGACGACAGCACCTCTAACGATCCATCGATAGCAATATCAGGCTCGACCGTTCACGTGGTCTGGGACGACAAGCGCGACGGGAACAGGGAGTTATACTACAAGCGTTCTGCAGACGGAGGTGCTAACTGGGGTGCTGATGTTTCGCTGACTGCAGAAGATGACAGCACGTCTACTAAACCAATAGTCGCCGTCTCTAACGATACCGTTCACGTGGTCTGGTACGATAAACGGGACGGAAGCTTCAATATCTTCTACAAGCGCTCCACCGACGGTGGTACAACATGGGGCGCTGACACCCCTTTGACCGATGAGTACGCCTCCTCGGCCCATCCTTCTATAGCGGTATCGGGTCAGAATGTGCACGTGGTATGGGACGACGAACGCGGGGAAAGGGATGAGATTTACTATATTCATTCTGCGGACGGCGGTGCCACCTGGGGAACCGAAACCCCGCTGACTGCAGACGATGACAGCTCATCGGTTTATCCTTCGGTTGCGGTATCGGGCGATACCGTTCACG
>WJJO01000109.1 GCA_014729665.1 Caldifarciminota bacterium | reverse complement strand
TCTCGGGGCTGAACTTCTTCGAGGTCAGGCGCAGGATAAGACCGATTAAAATCCAGACCGAAAACAGGATCGCGTATATCAGGATAACCGGCCACACCCCGCGGTCCCCGACAAGACCCACTATCATCGCCTGGAGGGCGGCGCATGGTACTGCTATGGATATGAGGGTTGCGGTGATGAACCGCTGACGTCTTGTCTCGAGGATTCGCGTCGCCATGACACCCGGCACGTTGCAGCCTATGCCGAGAAGGGTCGGGATGATGGCG
This sequence comes from Caldifarciminota bacterium, assembly GCA_014729665.1. Classification (GTDB taxonomy): domain Bacteria; phylum Hydrothermota; class Tepidihabitantia; order B3-TA06; family B3-TA06; genus WJJO01. Next base: position 5,541 of record WJJO01000109.1, on the reverse strand, counting down.
TAGCCGTGAAGACCGAGTTTGTGCATGATGTTATCGAGGAAAACGGCCAGACGTGGAAGATAACCGGTGTCCTCGAGCAGACCGAGTACGAAGTAAAAACTCACGATGTAGGGAAGGACAGCGCCAAGGGGGATGAACAGCCCGGATGTCAGCAGTCCGAACGACTGCATGAAGTCAATCTCGCCTTCTATCAGCTGACCTATCAGGAGATTATGAAGGAAACTGCCCTCACCCAGAACACCGGAGAGTTTCATCATCAAAGGCTTCCAGGCTGCATCGAACAGGGCCTCGGTCCCGAACGGTACAGTAACCCATGGCTCTCCAACGATTCCTATCCCGCCGCCTATCAGGAACTCACCTATCATGCGTATTATTACGAAGGAGATGGCGAGTACCAGTATAGCCACCAGACCGCCCCACACCGGATGCACGCTCACGTCCTCGAACCACTCGCCAAAGGTATGACGGTGACGGCGCAGCGTCTGCACCCTGTCCACTACTTCACCGACCCTGCACCAGACCTTGCCTTCAGCCAGATGCCTGTGATGTGTGTGATGCCTGTGATCATGATGATGTGAGATATGGGGATGATGCCCGGGGTGCCCTCTCTCGTTCTTTACGGGCTTGGGTTTTGGTTCAAGGGAAAGGGCGAGAAGGATAAGTTTCTTGACCCCTTCACCGGTCCTGGCTACCGTAGGTATCACCGGAATACCCAGTTGTTCGGCAAGCTTTTTGGCGTCGATCTCTATCCCCTTGTGCCTTGCCTCATCACTCATGTTCAAGGCCACAACCATGGGTTTGCCCTGGGCCAGAAGTTCCATTGTTAATACCAGGTTGCGTTCCAGATGAGTAGCGTCGACTACGTTGATGATTCGCTTCGCATCGTCTATCAGGTCGACTGCAACGCGTGCCGCATCGTCTAAGGGTTCAAGCGAGTAGGTTCCCGGCGCATCCACGACGTCGTAGATATCGTTCGCGAAACGCATCTTTCCCTGTGCATACCCAACGGTGGTTCCCGGATAATTGGATGCAATCGTTCTTACACCGGTCATTCGGGAAAACAAAACACTCTTGCCGACGTTCGGCTGCCCCACCAGCAGGATATCGGATATTACGTGTCTTCTCTTTTTTCTATATCTAGCCGACCTTCTGCCTCTGGACACTACACTTAATCCCCACTCCCGTGATTGGTTCTTACTACTATCTTCCTGCTCATTCCCCTTCCTATTGCTACCTGTGCCCGGTTTACAAGGATAACTACCGGACCTCCCCATCCGACGCGCGATAGTTTCTTGATAATCTGACCTTCCCTGAGTCCCATCGATGCGAGCCTGGCGCGAAATCCCCTGCCGCCGCGAACCCCGATTATCTCTGCCGTCTCCCCTACCCGAAGATCCGACAACAGTCGTTCAGTCATTTTTAAGCGCCTTTTTCAGCTCTTCTTCGAAATCCTTATCCTCTGCAATCTTTGATAAAAGGAACTCAAAGACCCTCCTGAATCTCTTGGTGGTTAAATCATCGAAGTGATGCTCTATTCCGCAGGCATTAGCCTCGCTCGTATCATCTGGAAGACCTAGAAAATCGCGAAAGAATCTGAACAGAACCTTGTGTTTGGAATAGACCTTTTCGGCCTGGTTGCGTCCCTCCGAAGTCAACTCGATGTATCCGTAAGATTCGTGCTCCACTAGCCCCATCTTTGCGAGTTCCTTGACCGCGGCATGGGCGCTCGGGCTGGAAACGTTCATCTTCTCCGCGATATGTTTTGTCCTTACGAATCGATGCTCGCTCTCACATACGAGTATTGCTTCCAGGTAATCTTCTAGACCCTCTGTCAAGGCATGCATCTTAGTCTCCTTTAATAAAGTTAGCCTTCACTAATTATAGGTGATTCATAAGTCTTGTCAAGTCTTCGTGAATAGCTTGACCTGAGGATTAGTATAGATAGTATAATCGGTAACTAAATCGAGGAGAGTACAAATGAAACGTATCGTTATAACTATCCTCGCTTTTATCCTGATCGTAGTATCGGCAGGATGCATCGGCGAGGAAGCACGCATTGAAAAGGTAAAGAAAAGGGAGGCGGTTGACCGTTTGATAGTAAACCAACCTGCCCACCTTCCCGAGTATTCGATGGACCGATACCTGATGAACCAGTATCTTAAACGGTTTTCAGATGCAGACAAGGTTTGCTACCTTTACCTGTGCGGTGAGGATGGAAGACCCCGGTTCGAGCTTCAGATTAAGGGGAAGACCGCATCGCTGGACAAACGGTTGACCTCGCGGTACGACACCGACGATGACGAACTTCCCGACGAGCAGGGAATGTTCGGTTCTTCGGGAGGTGAGAAGCAGGGCTGCATCACCACCGAGGACATCATGGTCGTATTCGGAGGCGGCTGGCTTTACGTCTGGTCGGAGCCCCCCTTGAGATTCGGCGAGGAGGCAATCCCCAGGATACTGGTGGTAAAGGAATGAGGTATTTGAGGATAATTGCCGGATTAACGCTTGTCGCAGCGCTTGCGGGCTGCGGAGCAAAGGGCTTTGCAGAAAAGACCCTGGGTGCCGACGAGATGGTCAGACACTATACCGAGTTCGTCGAACTCCGGGAATCCTATCTCAATCAACTCACGCGCTATCTGAACCTGGATATGTTGATAGCCGAGATGGACGATCAGTACGGAGACGAAATCCCCAAGGTAAAGCAGCCCGAGTACGAACAGATGCTCACAGACCGCAGGGGTGCACTTCACATGGTCAACGATGCTGCACGCCGCTACAATCAGAAGGCGCATGATCTTACGAACACCTTTACCAAAGAGGTAGTTGAGGCAATCTTCACAAAACAGGAGCAGGTGCTTCCCGATTCACTTTTCTTCGTGACAGCAGAGGTGGATTCGCTCTGGCGAATGGGCCTTCAGGCGGAAGCAATACTTCCTTAATGCTCCTTTTATCCTACGGATTAAAGATCGCAGACGGGCATCTTGAGTCTGCCCGTTTACATACTAGAGCTGTGCTGCATATTACTACGCTGATAAGGTTTTGTGACCTTTTTGCCGCAGGTAAAAAAGGAGTATAATTACGGGGTCCCCACGTAGGGACGAAGTACCTTCGCGGGGTGTTAGTGGAGACGAGCGGACTCGAACCGCCGACATCCTGCTTGCAAAGCAGGTGCTCTCCCAACTGAGCTACGTCCCCGTTGTTGATTTTACGTCACTTAGAGGATTGTCGAACTGCGTGGTCTCAAACTGTGCCAGATTTGTGCCAACTTTATTGACAGCATCGAGCAAATGAGCCTGTGAAAGATGCGAATACCGCATGGTCATCCGAATCGTCTTATGTCCCATGAGAACCTGAACAGTGCGTATGTCTACACCAGCCATTACCAGATAAGATGCAAAGGTGTGGCGAAGGTCGTGAAACCGGAAATCCTTGATACCTGCTTTTTGCTTGGCCGTTTCAAATGCTTTTCTCCAGTTGCCATATGGAGAACCATCTGGTTTCGAGAAAACGTATGCTCCTCGCCTAGCAATATACAGCTTCTGAAGAACCGGCACGAGTAGGTCGCTTATTGGCAGTATCCTGGACTCGTTATTCTTCGACATCAGAACCTTGATGTTTCTTCTGTCAAAATCGACAACGTCCCAGGTTAACCGCTGCAGCTCTCCTTTTCGCATTCCGGTTTCCAAAGCGGTCAGAACAATGGCGAAAAGCATTCCTTCGCACTCTTCAAGAAGAAGCCTTCTTTCCTCGATAGTGAGATACCTTATGCGTCCCGGTGGTTCCTTGAACAACTTAACCTTACTCGCAGGATTTTTATCCGTATAACCCCAGTCTTTGGCTCTGGAAAACATACGCTTGAGTAGTGCTATCTCTCTATTCACTGATGCTGGCTTGACTTTTTTTCTTCTGCTCAGTTTGAATTGTTCAATCTGAATAGTAGTAATACCGTCAAGAGTAGAATCTCTAAAAGATTTGACTAGAGTGTTGACCTTATAGCTTTCACGCTGATAGTTTTCAGGAGTCATTTCCGCTTTTAGGAAATCAAGATATTCCTTAGCGAACTCATCAAAAGACCTCGGTGCTGATGCAGGAATCCCGTTAGTTTCTTCCGCTTTAATACGTTCGACAATCATTCCAAGTTTTAAAAGAGCCTCTCGTTTCGTATCGGCAACAAGCCGACGAACCCTTTTTCCATTGTATGAGAAGTCGATACCCCAGCGTTTACCACGCTGATATACTCTCATAATAGATCCCCAATACTATTTGATTTTGGTTTTTTGTCAACGTCTTTCATTAATCTATCAATTTCAGCATTCGAATCATTTCCTGTCTCGTTGTTGTTCGCGGATTGAGCAATTGGAGATACTCTGATTGAATCTATCCAGTGTTGTATCTCTGCTGGATTGAAGATTTTCCTGTCACCAATTGGATAGTAAGGGATTTCTCTTCTTTGAATCAGGTTTGTTATTGTTGCTGGCGAAATACATAACCGCTCTGCAAGTTCTTTTGCGGACATAAAGTCAGGAATATCTTCTTTGCTACAGAAAGGATCGATATATCTTCTACTCTCATCTACCTTCAGATTCTGAAATACTCTAGGAGTATATAAACCAGGTGTAGGCCAATCTGGTTTTAAACCGATTTGCTTAACGAAGTATGGGATCGCTCTTGAGTTGAAGTTGTCATCTCTAGGCGTGACCGACAAAGCTGCAGGATCAACATTCTTGTCTATCTTTTTAATCCACAATTCTTTCAGCATAGCAGGATTTATCATTGGGTGATATCCGATCAGTTGATAGGTATGCACTCTTTTCGTAGAACGTGTTCCACGTTCTACGGCAAAGGCCGAAAGCACCCCGCCTTGCTTAGTCTCCCAGTTTGAACCAGCACAGGTTTTATTGAGAGCGTGCTGAAACTTTCTTCCCTTTTCGAATACTTGCCAGGGATCTTCAATTTCTCGGGCGAATGTCCCACTGAAGGAACAAGAAAACAAGTTGGCGTATCGATCAAGTAAAGTTTTCCACTCCAACTTCAGTCTCTCAAGTCTTCCTGATACTGCGTTCCCCTTTGATTCAGATGGAGTGTGATGAGTTCCCTCGCGAGCCTTAACCATCGAACCACCCCCAATGGAGTTGTTCCCCTTGATGATTAAACCATCGAAATCTTGACAGCCCAAGTATAGTGTGTAAAATTCTAATTGTGAAGGTTGGGTGGGGAGTTCCTGGCAACGCTGAGGAATTCGGGAGGTGCCACATATCGAAGCTCCAAGGGTAGAGTCCCTTGATATCCCAAGTATAGGAAGAGAACTTGATATCCACGTTATAGGAAAGGGCTGTATTAGAATTCAAGGTATTCATTGAGTAAAAGCCATATCTGTTTGACAACCTATTCTAGTGAGATGATTATTTTCAATAACCGAAGGCTAAATAATAAGCTTTCAATTCTGTGTAGACTCATTCAAGATGCACCGAATCAGGTAGAGATGGTCATTGTGGTTTCTCACGTAAATAGAATCAACAGAGAAAGTATCCCAAACCACTG
>WJJO01000108.1 GCA_014729665.1 Caldifarciminota bacterium | reverse complement strand
AGGTAGAGGAGATTTTTCAAGGATGTATAACTGAAAACCTCGAAAAAACCTTTCAGGGAACTGACTAAATGACGCCAGCTTTTACTCTAGCAGAGACTTGGTCATTAAGTGGCGGAACCGTAATAAACGCTATTATGGATTTAATCAAAACAACAGGGGAAAGAGATATAGGTGTTATAGAGCATCCCGATGTGATCGAAGAAGAAGGAGAGGATTCAACTGTTGATGTTATAACTGTATATATGGCCAATCTAATGGAGGGACTTGCAAAAGCAGAGGTTGTTGTACCCAATATCAGCAAGGTTATAGATTATCTGCTCCAGTATCAAGGCCTTACAGATTTCGTTCTGCTAGCGGCCCAGAAGAGCCCGTCGCCGATTCGGTTCGGTAACAAAATTATCCCTGGAAGTTTATCACGACCCTGAAGTAGACGATCAATACTTGGCTCTCTACGTAAGACAAAAGGAATACGATGAGGATATATTCGACGTAATAGACGAAATATCTGAGGAATACGAGAATCTGCTTTCGGAAAGTGAAGGTTGGTTTGTTCTAACAAGCGATCTACATCCACCAGCTTAAGAAATGACGGATTTCGATTGGAAGGAGTATTTTGAGTTGGCAAAATCGCTTGGTGGCGATAGCAAAGCAAATCCTTCTCAAGAAGCCAAATTAAGGAGTGCAGTAAGTAGATCTTATTTCGCCGTTTATTGTTACTCACGTAACTTGGCCATTAAGTATCTTGAATTTGCACCGACACATTCAGTATATGACCACAAAAACCTCAGGGAACATCTAAAACAACATAGTAAAGCATCAGTTGCCCGATGGCTCGGTGACCTGCGAAGATTCCGCGATGATTGTGATTACGATGATAGGGTACCAAATCTTCAGGGTGTTATGATTAAATCCCTTGAGTGCGCTGAAAAGGTTTTTGAAGAGTTGACTTAAAACAACAGTTATCCTCCAAGGATAATTCATTATTGCCCTACTAGGTTTTCCTTCAACGATCATAACCGGAAAGCTGAAGTTATTGATTTCCATCACTCAAGAAGCTCATGCCAGGTATCGGTAAGTACCTACGAGATGACCTTGACGCCAGTTAATACAGGCATGTAGTTAGTGTCCCATGACCAGCGGGGCACAACATGGATGTGCAGGTAATCTTCTATCTCAGCACCGGCAACCCTTCCGAAATTAGTGCCTATGTTGTATCCATCGGGATTCACCGCACGCTTTAGGGCGTCTATGGGCTGTAAGGAATCAGGTACCTTGAATCGAAAGCACATACTCAATATTAAAATGTAAATACCGAAACTTCTTCTCCTCTCCTATCTAGTAGATTTAAGGGGGCTTGCCGCAGCCGGGGAGGTGTCAACCGGTTTCAGGCTTGGAGTGTATCTTTGGCTTGGAACCGATAATCCCCTCCAGTCTTTCCCTATATGGGGGTTTACGAAGCGGTTCGAGTTGAGGTATCCGCCTGCAGTTGTTTGTAAAACACGGAACGCATCCATCCTCGTCCAAGGTCACCCTCATGCCTTCGGCGAGAGCATCAAGCGCCTCATCGTATCTTCCCAGAAAACACAAAATACACGCTTTTGTAAGATAATACGCATAGATAGGGAGAATCATTGAACCAGGGTCGCGCACCTCGTCGAGAACAGATAGTGCCTTGGTATTTTCTCCGCCCATGGCCAGGAGTCCGGCTCGATAATAATTCCAATCGTCGGCATAATCGGGTAAGGTTTGAAGAAGGTTGTCAAGATATTTAAGGGCTTCTTTAATCCCCCTCTAATTCAACAAGTGCGGTCACCTTGAAACGGTGTCCTTGAGGATTATCAGGTTCCAGCCGGATTATCTCTTCGTATTCCTCTAAAACCTTACGGTGTTGTTTAAGCATAAGTAACATACCGCCCAGACGTAGTCTGGCATCGATATTGTCCGGATCGAACTCAACTGCCTTTTGATAATCTGCAAGTGTCGCCTCCATACCCCCCGAATATGAGTATCCTATACCCCTCTTCAGATAATCCCCGGCTGTTTCCGGTTCTATTGCTATCGCCTGTTTGACGAGTCTTTCTGCCTCCTTGCGTTTGCCCTGCTTTATCAACTCAAAAATCTTGCCTGCAAATTCATTGGCCATACCGGTTTTCTCCCTCTTTAATCTCTCCCAAATCGTCCACGAATCCCAAAGGTATATAGATATGGACCGAAGTGTGCGCGTGAAAGCGATGGAAGGTTTTCTCGAATGTATTGGCCTTTATTCCTTCCTTAACGATGAACATCACGCCGGACTTGAACCGGAACTCACCGTTGAAAACGAGGCGCGATATCTGATGAGGTATCTTCCAGACTTCGTCGATGGGTTTATCGTCTACGAACCTGTATCGCCACTGCCGCTGGTAACCTGCGTGAAGAACAAGGAAGTCGACAGGTCTCCATAATCCCTTTATCGAAAATATGTTGAAATCCCTCCGGTAGTGTAGTGAATCAAGCCCCCTGTCGAAGCGCCAGATGCGGTGCTGGGCGATGATTTCAAGCCTTTCGGTTGGTGACCATGCCACGTAAGGTTCAATCCAGCGATGATGAAGTGTATCTGCGATAACCGAATCCTTCTCTGCCCACAAAGTCTGTTCTCGTTCCCTTTTCCAGTAGGCCCTGCTTCCTACCCATACGTCCTTTACGGGCTGGAACTCCAGCCTTCCCGAAACCAGGCTGCGGTCGTGATCCCTTACCCATACCTCCCATGACGAGTCGGCCCAGTCTAGGTACTGCTTTGAATGAGTCCCGAGCTCCGCATGTAGTCTGGCCTTCATCCAAGGCAGTTCGCCCCTGCCCTCGATCTCTAACCTATAGGGGAGGATTTCGTACGGGTCTTTATCAGGTCCGGAAGGTATATGCCGCATACTGTTGTTGTGATCGAATCCGGACATTATACCGTACACATAGAGCCAGTTACATGTAGATGGTCTCAATGATAATCCAGCGCCTATCTCGTCGTATCGCTTCTGGTAGAAGGGGGCGATTAAGGCGTGGGCGTAGAAACCCTTGTATAGTCTGAATATCGGTTCGACACGATGCTGAACAACCTGCTCTTCTAAGTTGTAACGGCCTTTATAGGTATATCTCAGACGGAAAAAGGAGATGCAGGGCAGTTCCACCTTGCCGTCGTAGCGCTGGTACCAGTAAAACATGTCGTATGAGCCCTGGGAGGTGCGGAACGCGGACAGGGATGTTTCGTACTGTTCGTCCCAGTATCGGGAGAAATCCCACCATAACTCGTCTACACCGTAGTAGGTTATCGAATCCTCGGGCTGAGCATATGCAGAAAGCACCCCCAGGAGTATTAGTAACATCAGCAAACTTTAATCATATACCTTTGATTGTCAAGTATGAGACCCTTTGAAAAAAATCAGACGTTACCCGGCAAATAATTCTCCTGTGATTTTTTTATAGAATGTGGCATTTTACTTGCCCGACCGATCAAATTTCCTATAATGAATAATATTGGAGGGAAAAGTTGCCCTCCAACATGAAGAAGAACGATATATCAAACTACCGTATCACATAACTTAAGGAGGCAAATAATGAAAAAGATAGGATATCTGGAAGGAACTGACCCAACGCTTCTGACCAAGCTGGCAATAGCCGGACACGGCACGCTTCCATTGGGCAACGGCTGGGACAATCACGGCAAATATGTCAATCATCTGTCCAAAGAGGACAACATCGATGCCGTTGTAGGTTACTTTCATAAGGTTTTTCCGCCGGAGGGTGAACCACAAGGACCAGGTGATATGTTGTTCGCATGTCGTTCACATAAGATACCGGTTTTCCTTCTGGTCAACAAGGAAAATCAGAAAGAGGCAAAATCTACCCTTAAGTCCATCGGAAGGGGAGTTACCCTTGTAGATCCTGCCGAGGCGTTCGACGCCCTCACCGGTAAGGGAAAGTAATATTACTTAACACTCCTTTTGAACCTCCGGTTAGCAAGCGTCTAACCGGGGTAAAAAATCGCGGGAAAGAATAGAAGGCCGGCATAGAAGCTGACCTTCAAAAATCCTTATAATAACCTCCGCATAAATGGAAATTGATAGAAACAAGGGGTCAACTTAGAGTCGACCCCTAATCCTTTTTCCGCTCTTTTTTCCTACATGATCACAAGTGTCTCGCACTGTGATAAAAAAAGCATTAATCGGGGTCCCCTCAGCGTTGCGAACAACGGCGTGGGGTGTGATTTCGGGATCCCCGTAAAATCAAGAGACACAAAAAAAATAAAAAAGGGACCAACTTAGTAGTCGGTCCCAAATTCTACTGCGATCTTTTCTCGCAGGGCGAGAAAAGGAGCATTAATTAGTGGTCCCCGGCCGGTTATGAAGTAACCGGTTGGGGTAATTTGTTATACCCAGCCGCGGAGTTTGACAACCTCTGCCACGCGGTTAACGGCCACCAGGTAGGCAGCCAGACGCATGTGCACTTTCTTTTCGGAGTGCATATCGTATACCGAGTGGTAGGCCTTTGTCATCTTGGCATCAAGCTGTTTGCGTACATCCTCGAGCGGCCAGTAGTAGTTGTACATGCCCTGTACCTGCTCGAAATAGGAAACGGTTACGCCTCCGGCGTTTGCCAGGAAGTCGGGGATGACGTGTACACCCTTCTCGTGAAGGATAACGTCGGCTTCAGGCGTGGTTGGGCCGTTTGCCAGCTCACAGCTTATCTTGGCCTTGATATTGGGTGCATTTTCCTTGGTTATTACGTTCTCTAAAGCGGCAGGATACAAAACATTCACATCGAGTTCTAGAAGCTCTTCGTTGGATATTGGCTTGGAGCCGGGGAAGTCTGCAACCTTGCCGGTCTCGAGCTTGTACTTGACGATGGCCTCGGGATCCATGCCGTCCTCGACGTATATGCCGCCACGTGAGTCGGATACCGCCACCAGCTTTCCACCGCCCAAAACTTCCTTATGAAGGAGGGCGGCGAACTGTCCGGCGTTTCCAAATCCCTGAATAGCGTAGGTTCCGTTAGGATCTACGCTCAGTTTCTTGCAGGCCTCGCGAACGGTATATATACCACCGCGGGCAGTTGCGTCTCCACGTCCCTGGGAACCGCCGATGGGAATGGGTTTTCCGGTGATAACCGCAGGGTGGTTCTTGCCGATGATGGTCTCGTACTCATCCATCATCCAGGCCATTATCTGAGGTGTGGTGTAGACATCAGGAGCCGGGCAGTCACGATCGCCGCCCAGTTCCTTGGCAATAACCCGCATCCATCCGCGTGCAAGACGCTGTTTCTCGGCTTCGGACATTTCCTTGGGATTGCAGGTAACGCCACCCTTGCCACCGCCCAGGGGGATGTCGACTACGGAGGTTTTCCAGGTCATCCATGCGGCAAGGGCGCGAACCGTATCGATGGTTTCGGCTGGATGCCAGCGCAGACCGCCCTTTGTGGGACCTCGAGCGTCGTTATACTGCACGCGGTAACCGTGGAACACCTTGGTTGAACCGTCATCCATCTTGACCGGAATGGTGAACTTGTACTCGCGGCGGGGCCAGCGTAAGATCTCACGCATGGCAGGATCGAGACCGAGAATCTCTGCGGCCTCATCGAACTGAGCTTGTGCTATCTTGAAGGGATTCAGCTCGCTCATATTGTGATCCTCCTAGTTGCAGAGGTTGAGGTTTTTAGGTTTATCTTCTACCCGTTTTTGGTTTCCTTACAGATATAAATCCGCAACTCAACCATCAGGATGTAATAAAATTTCCGTTGAGTATACTTAGAATTCCAAAACCTTCAACCCCTCCACAACAACTCAACCTGGAAAACTCTAACCGAAACTATGCTCAACTTGACACTTAGCAATCGATGTCTTTGCCTTTATAGTCCTTAAGGATATCATTTTACGGCTTATTAATCCTTTGTTTAAAAAAAACTAACCCGATTCAACCACTTGAAATAACTACTCGCTGAGAACCTTCAGTTCGACCCTGCGATTCATATCACGGCCGAGTATTGTACGGTTATCGCCGATAGGGGAAAGCTCCCCGTAGCCTTTTACTACCAATCTGGATTCTGAGATGCCACGCTTTACCAGGAAGTCGCGAACGGCCTCGGCGCGTTTACGGGAAAGCTCCCGGTTATGTTTGGCGTCGCCAACACTATCGGTGTGCCCTTGAATCTCCACGATCATGTTCGGACGTTTCTTAAGGAAACGTACTACGTCCTCGAGTACGGGCATGTAACGCTGCTCGATCATCTTCTCTCCCGGCTTGAAGTGAAAGATAATCCAGTTCTTGCTCATATTAATGTCCAATTCGGTCTCAGTCCCGGATTTTGCCTGACAGGTTATCTCATGATCGAAGTATCCCCTCGCCTCGGCGTGAAGGGTATACTTCCCGGGTGAAAGGCCTACCAGTTCGTATGCGCCGCCCTTTGGTCCGGTACGAACCACGTCACCGGTTTCAACAACGTATACGTTGGAAACAATGCCGGAGCCGTCGACAGCATCGAGCACCCGACCGTCTATCCTTCCCATATTTCGGATATCCTTTAGCTCTAAATCGACCCTTACCGAGGCTCCCTCAGTAATCTTGATTTGTTCGGGGTTACTGCGGTAGCCATCTTTGGCGGCAACCAGGGTCAGTTCTCCTGCCGGAACCCCGCGGAGGCGATAGTTGCCACGATCGTTTGACTTGGTTGTCTGATTGTACGTATCCGAGAACAAATCAACCGTGGCCCCGCCTGCCGTGTTTGCATCCGGGTAGGTTACCTTACCCCCGAGAACCGAACCCTTCCTTATCCTCTTGTGAGGTGAGGTGTAGAAGTTCAGTCCAGCAACCAGACGTGGAGCGTACGGGGCGTTGGGTCCGAGCTGTTCAAGGCGGTTCATGGCGAGGTAAACCTCCCAGTACTCAAATCCTATCTTGGTTCCCGCGTTTATATCCCTGCCGTCATATTCAAGGGAGACCGATAACCAGTTATCGTAGTTGAACTCAAGTCCTCCGAAAAGACCAATTGCATTAGGTGAGAAGGTGTTGAAGAAAACGTCTGAGTTCAGTGAAGCCTCAAATCGGTCGTAACCAACGAACCTTCCCCTGCCGAGTCCGGCGTGGACTCGTAAGTAGTTGCCGAACTGTTTGGATGCAACCAGGAAGGCGCTAAACCACTCCTTTTGTTCACCGTGAAGGAAGTTTGGATTATCGATAATCTGATCTTCGGGGTTGAAATTACCGGTGTTAGGTCCTGGAGGAGTTGTATTTCCCCCACCGAAAGAACCTATGTAAGGTACCCAGGTGATATCGTGAATACCAACGGCTATCGAAGGATACCACGTCTTCTCCTTGAGTAAAAGGGCGCTGACACCCAGTGAGTAGTTCTCGAGGGTAAAGGCCGTAACTGAAAGTTCGCAGAAATCACCGAGTCCCAGCCCCAGAGCGAAATCGAACTCATACGGTGCCCGAGGGTCATTAGTACTCACTCCAAACGATCCAACGGCAGTACCCTGCACGACCTTGTGACGTAAAACATACGCTGTGGGTGCATCTATGAGCACCGAAGAGCGGTTAAACTCGGCAGAAAGTATCAGGCTGAGTCCTGCCAGACCCAGTATTATCTTTTTGCCCATCTCGCCTCCTTTCGGGAGCTTATATATACCATAAAAGTCTACCAGAAAAAAGGGGATTTGTCAAGCTTTATCCGATATGCAAATTGAGAATACTTCTCTAAACAGCATAGCGGCCCGCAACATGTATATCGCAGGCCGCTTTCTCTTTCCTTCCAGGACAGTTACAACAACAATATGTATTTACCGTCCCTTGCCGTTTACTGACAGCTTACTTGCCCTTCTTCTTCTCCTTGAACAGTTCTGCTACGCCTGCTAGGGAAGCCATCACGTTGGTTGCCTCGTAGGGCAGGAATACCTTGTTTGCCTGACCTCGAGCGATCTCCTGCAGGGCCTCCAGGTACTTGATGGCCAGAAGGTCGTTAGTGGGATCGCCTTCGTGGATCGCCGAGTAGACGTTCTTGATAGCGGCAGCTTCACCCTCGGCCACGGCAATCTTCTTGAATCGTTCCGCCTTGGCGATGCGCTCGATAGCCTCGGCATCACCTTCAGCACGAAGGATAGCAGACTGTTTCTCGCCTTCGGCCTTCAGGATGCGGGCTTGACGATCACCTTCAGCCTTGTTAATTGTCGCTTCCTTGACACCCTGGGCTTCAAGAACCATCGCGCGTCTTTCACGCTCGGCGCGCATCTGCTTGTGCATCGCCTCGGTAACGTCACGGGGCGGCTCTATGCGCTGCAGCTCCACACGCGTAACCTTGGTTCCCCATTTGTCTGTAGCCTGATCCAGAACGTCGCGAAGCTTGGCGTTGATCTGTTCGCGCGAGGTCAGGGACTTATCCAGGGAAAGGTCGCCGACCACGTTACGCAAGTTAGTCTGAGCCAGTTTGATTACCGCTATCCGGAAATCGCGCACATTGTAGGCCACCTTCACCGGATCGGTAACCTCGTGGTAGATCACCGCATCTACGGTTACGACCACGTTATCCTCGGTGATAACCTCCTGAGGCGGAACGTCCACCACCTGCTCGCGCATGTCGATTCGCTTAATCCGCTCGATGAACGGAAACAGCATCTTCAATCCCGGTCCTATGGTGCGCTGGTAGCGTCCCAGCCTTTCAACCAAAGCCTTTTGCCAGGGTTTAATAATCTTGAGATGAGCAAGTATTACGATAAAGATAAAGGCTAATCCGATACAAAGGACTATTATACACCATGTTGGCATCTATTCCTCCTTTAGTTTTACAATCATATAAGTGCCCGAGGCATCAACGATCTTAACCTTCCGGCCTGTCTTAAGTGATTCATTGTCGGAACTTTTTGCACGCCACGTTATGTCGTATATCCTTACCTTTCCTTTCCCGGAGGTCGGGTCTATCCTTTCGACGACCTCGGCAACCTGGCCTATTATCGGGGCAACCACCAGGTGAACCCCGTCGATTCCGGTTACGGCTACCTTCACTCCCGCCTTAACAGGCTTCTGGTCCTTGCTGTCAGCCCGCCACTCCTCCTTGTATACACGAACCATACCGGCCTCGGTCATGGGGTCTAATGGTT
>WJJO01000107.1 GCA_014729665.1 Caldifarciminota bacterium | reverse complement strand
GTCCTCAGGGATTGAACTTATTTCGAGCTCCGGAGAACTTAGCTTCTCTATCCAGACACCAGGCTACTTAACCGAAACCATCAATAATGCAGAAACCCGAATTCGACTGGATGGAGAAAATACAAGCTACACCGGACTTACCGGTTACCCCCGTTTACCGGTTATGACCTACACCTTTGCCCTGCCACCGGGTTCGAGGCTCAAGAAAGCCGAGTTCTCAGGAACCCGCTTTGTACTGCCCGGTGAGTATCAAGTCGAAGCATCGCTCCCCCCTATGTATCTAAATCCTTCCAACTCACGCAACGCTGAATCCTACGAGCTTTATTCTCAAACACGAAAAAAGGTTTATTCCGGTCAGGAACCGGTTCCCGTAACGCTGGGCGAGGTTCACGCCACCGGTGAACGCAGGGAGTACTCCCTGGTTACGGTAACCTTATTTCCCTTCCACTTTGAGCCGACGACCTCCACGCTTTCGGTAGCACCGAGCATTGATATCAATCTGGAGTATGAACCGGTAGATGCAGAACATGCATCGTTCATTTCGCGCTTCCTTGCCGAAGGCACAATCTACCCGGATGTGCCCGAACACGTGTATAACGCCGAACAGGCGCGGCAATGGTATCGTCCTGATGAACGTCTTCTTGAAGGCGAACGTATGGTAATTATTACCACCGACGAGATTAAGGGATCCTCCCAGGCAAAGCTTGGCTGGTATGGTGAATGGAGAAGGAACAATGGTTTCTTAATGACCTATTTTATTACCGTTGAGGAGATAGCCGAATCCGCAGAAGGCGACGATCTTCCCCAGAAGATACGGAACTGGCTGCGTTCACACGCCCAGAGCTACGAATACCTTCTGATTATAGGTCACCACGACGACATACCCATGAGGATACTCACGCCATACAACAACAACTGTTATACGGGTGAACCGACAACCACGCCCAATCCCTCCGACCTTTACTACGCCGACCTTTCAATGCCAGACAATCAATCCTGGAATGACGATGAAGACGCTTACTACGGAGAAGCCATGAGTCTTTCAGGTTTTTTAGACATGCAGGATTCACCGGATCTGGAAACAGAACTTCACGTAGGACGCATCAACACATCCGATCCAGAAGAGATCGGTCAGACCCTCGAACACATCTGGATGTTTGAATACGATAAATCCGCTTCATACAAAGATGCATCGGTTCTGGCCGGCAGCTGGCTCTGGTACCCCAATCGAAACGGCTGGGGATTGCCCGGATTTGACGCAGCTTACTATATGGAATACCTTATCAATAACTCGGTGGTAAAACGATCGGAAGCTACGACCCTATATGAAGAAGCCGGATTAATGCCGTCAACCTATTCGGCAGACCTCGCATTAACCAAGGATAACCTTTTAGATGAACTCATGAACAACGAGGTGGGAATATTCATAGAGAACAACCACGGCTTGAACAAAGCCTTCTACCGCAGCGTCTGGGTCACGGATGATGACGAAGTGCCTCAAGATTACGAACTCAGCTCACCCCAGGCCTTGGGATCCAGTAACACATGGGAATTGAAAGGAGGCAAATCCAACGTGGCATTCCTGCTTTCTTGCCTGAACGGAGAGCCGGAATCTGATCCCTGCCTTGCCCAGGCTCTCCTGAATGACGGTTCGGTGTCGGTACTAGCCCACACACGATCGGCCCTGGGAGAATACGGCTGGACCGATTACAGCGGAAGCGGACAGAACTCCCTTTACTATTACGTATTAGAAAACTACCTCAAGAAACCTGCAACTTACGATTACGTTCTTGGACCGGCAATGGATGCGGGCAGGCTTTCATACTACAACGCCGAGAAGTCCACCAGACACCGATTTCTCAATTGCTACGGTCACGCATTATTCGGCGACCCGGCCCTCCGACATTACGGCAGAGAAGGCGCTTTGCCTGAGGGAATAATTCAAAACCCCGCTGATGAACAGAAATCAATCGGCTTTTCGGTTGACGAAAGCGGCAAGGTTTCCTACAGCTTACCCCAGAGTAACCACATACGCCTTGAGGTGTGGGACGCCCTGGGACGTAAAGTCCAAACCCTGGAACAGGGATACCGGACCAGCGGCAACCACAGTATCGACTGGTTTTCGAATAGACTACCCAAGGGTACTTACTTCCTGACCCTTAGATTTGACGGACTGACGTATACGACCAAGGCTATGGTTCTGCATTAGAGAGGAAAACAGTTTTTTAAGGCCGGGTAATCCGGCCTTATTTTGTTTTACGGCAGCCAATTATGTTAAATCTGTTGATTTTACCTCAGGTCAAAAAACCGATGACCTGTCGTCCGTTATTTCAGTATACTAACATCTAACAGGGATTTAAGAAACTTGAAATGGACTTGACAACTCATCTTTTACTATTAGGATGATAAGGTGGTTTCGGTAGGAAATAGAATAAAAGGACGGGCAGGTGCCGATAACAGACGTCTTATCGTGGTCTCTAACCGCAGCCCGTACCATCTGGAGTCCCGCGGTGGTCGGATTAGGATGACTCGTAATGTCAGCGGAATGGTCACAGGCCTTGAGCCAGTGCTGAAATCCACCAGCGGCATGTGGATAGCTTGGGGAAGCGCTCCTAAATCGTTCACACGCGATATATATCGCATCCCTCCTGATAATCCAACCTTTGATCTCAAACTGATCAACCTCGACCCAGATGAAATCAAACACTTCTACCTCGGATTCTCCAACTCCACCCTCTGGCCACTCGCACATAATTTCCTCGGCAGAACCACCTTCTCTGAAAAGGGTTGGGAGTATTACGAGGGTGTAAACCGTAAGTTTGCCAAAGCTGTTGCCGAAGAGGTGCATTCAACCGATCTGATCTGGGTTAACGATTACCACCTCGCACTTCTTCCCCAGATGCTGCGCGAGCTGAAGGTATCTGCAAAAATCGGTTTCTTCTGGCACATACCCTTCCCCCCGCTCGATCTTTTCCGTACCCTGCCGTGGCGGATAGAGTTTCTTAAAGGACTCCTGGCCTGCGATCTTATAGGATTTCACTGCTCTTCCTACGTTAAGAATTTTCTCCATGCAGCAGAAGACATACTCATGAAGGATGTTTCTTTCAGTAAAGGCCTTGTGAGAAATAAAAGAGAGGTAAGGATTTCTGCATTCCCTATGGGTATAGACTATTCCGGTATTCAAAAACTTATCCGGGAACCCCAGACAATTAAAGATGCGGAACGCATCCGTGGTGAACTCGGTGGACAGCATATCATACTGGGCGTAGATCGATTAGATTATTCCAAAGGTATCCCCGAACGGCTTCACGCGGTCGAAAGATTTCTAACAGAAAATCCCTCCTATATTGGGAAACTAACATTCCTTCAGATATCTGCTCCGAGTAGGATAGAAATCCCTGAATACCATAAGATGCGACAGGAAGTAGAACATGCTGTGGGACGGATCAATGGATACTTTGCCCGGGGAGCCTGGTCACCTATCAAGTATTTCTTCAGGGCCCTTCCCTTCGAGGAACTCGTAACCTACTACCTGGCGGCAGATGTATGCCTTGTCACCCCTCTGCGGGATGGAATGAATCTCATTGCAAAAGAATACGTAGCAACCCGGGAGCCTGAAAAAGGGATGCTGGTGCTTTCGGAATTTGCAGGAGCCGCGGAGGAACTAAAAGAAGCTATAATAGTCAACCCTCACAGTATACCTTCAATGACAGCCGGTATCAAAAAGGCCCTTGAAATGAATCCGCAAGAACGCCGCAGGCGTATGACTCAGATGCGAAAAAGACTTCGCAGACGTACGGTCCGGAAATGGGGCCGGGCTTTCTTGGATAAACTCATCCAGGATAAAGATCAGAAAGTAACCGCTAAACGGAAAGAAAGTAAGTAAGGGAAATGGAAGAGTTACTTGAAAGACTTAAATCCGGC
>WJJO01000106.1 GCA_014729665.1 Caldifarciminota bacterium | reverse complement strand
GTCTTACGCCTTATACTAACCCCCGATTCATTTTGAAATTTGATATTTGAAATGCTACGATTCTTTCTTGACAGCCTGGAAACTCGAGGTATTCTTCACAGATGAGTCACCATACAACTATCAGGCTCGAAGATGTATCCCTCGAACGCAACGGCAAGAAGATACTAGATTGCGTATCCTTCTCGATTCCAGCAGGTAAAATAACAACAGTGCTCGGACCTTCGGGTTCGGGCAAGACCTCGGTTCTCAGGCTGCTGAACCGGCTGGACGATCCCTCCAGCGGTAATATCATCCTCGGTGAAGATGATATTACATCCCTTGACCCTCGCGAACTCAGGCGCAGGGTAGGCATGGTCTTCCAGGTTCCGGTGATGTTCGACGGAACTGTACGAGCGAACCTGGAGCAGACAAAAGGATTCTGCAGGGAACGAGAGTGCCTGAAGATAGAGGGTCTCATGTCCCTGGTCGACCTTCCCGAGGATTACACCGAAAGGGTTGCCTCGGACTTATCGGTAGGCGAACAGCAGAGGGTTCAGCTTGCCAGGACGCTCATCGGTCAGCCCGAGGTGCTGCTTCTGGACGAGCCGACGTCCGGACTGGATATAGCAACCTCCGAACGCATCCTGGCGCTCATCAAGAAGGTCAACCGTGAGACCGGAACGAGTGTCGTGTTCGTAACCCACGTGCTTGAGCACGCTCGAGAGCTTGCAGACCAAGTTGCCCTGATTGTCAAGGGTTCCATCCGGCGGGAAGCTCCGGCAAAGGCATTCTTCAAGGGCGGAATGCGGAAGCTGACCGCGCTTTTCCGCAGCGCAAAGGAACAAGGCAAATGAACGCTGATTCTCTCGTGGATGTTTTGAGAGCGGTTGCCGATCCGTCCACCACCGTGCAGAGCTACTCGGCGGCTCAGATATCCGTCCTCTCGCTCGGGATTTCGCTCGTATTCGTAGTTGTTTCACTCATAATCAGTTTCGGTCTAAGGCTTAAGATGTGGAAAGAGATTCTGGTTGCGACGATAAGGACCATCCTTCAACTCCTACTCGCAGGATTCGTTTTAGCATTCGTCTTCCGGTGGAACATCTGGTACGTCACACTGATTCTGCTCGTGGTGATGATTGTAATAGCATCGTTCGAGTCGATAAGGAGACAGAAGCACAAGAGTGCAGGTCTCTTCTTTATAGTCGGGTTTGGACTCCTTGCATCGGCTGCATTCTCCCTCGTGATAGTCATCGCCTTCGTACTAAATATAAAGCCCTGGTACGAGCCCCAGTATCTGATTTCCATGGGAGGGCTGGTCATCGGCAACTCGATGACAGCTGCCGCCCTTGTGCTTAACCGCATGTGGGGGGATATGAAACTCAGGCAGAAGGAGGTCGAATCCCTTCTGGCGCTCGGTGCATCACCCTACCAGGCCGCGGGTGCATCCATCAGGGAATCCGTTAAGATGGCCCTTATACCTACCATTAACGCGATGATGGTCGTGGGTATAGTGAAGCTTCCCGGGATAATGACCGGCCAGATAATGGCGGGCCAGCCTCCTGCGTCGGCAATAAGATATCAGATAGTCGTGATGTTCTTGATTTTAGGTGCAGCGACCATTACTGCGGCAATAACCGCATTATTCGGCTACAAGTTTTACTTCACCCCTGCACAGCAATTGAAGAAGAATATGTTTGTTTAACTTGACAATTATCATTATTAGCATATTATTTCCATAAACATACGGCTATTCGAGGAGGTTTTTTGGATCCGGTACTTCAATTCCTAGTCACAACAGTTGCAGGTTTCATCATTGGCAAAGGACTGGAGTGGGGAGAAAAGAAGCTTAAGAAGTTACTCGGCATAAAGATAAGCGGTAAAGAATGGGAAAGTAAATCACAGGAAAATGACTACAGCAAGCTTGCCGACCTTCTCGAAGCCAACAAAAATGAGTTTACCGCACTTTTCAAAAAGGAATTCAGGAAGTGGAAAAAGAACCTGACTAAAGAACAACAAGGTTTACTCAAGGAGCTGAAGCAAGTTGTTGGAAAGATTGAAATCCTCCCCGACGAAATTATATCTATTGTTGAAAAGACCATAACATCACCTTTTGACCTTTTTATCGATCTAGGTGCCTTTTTTGAACTCGTCGACAAGGAATTGGGAGAGACCGAGCACTACATACCCCGCGCCGACGAATTGGAGATACTTGACAAGTTCCTTGACTCAGATGCCCGCCTGCTTTTAATCTTTGGAAAGCGCGGCGTTGGTAAGACCCGTCTGCTTATTGAGTATGCCCGCAGGCTCGAAGAAAAGGGTAAAGCTTATCGTTTTTGCTCCAAACTGGGCAAACCAACTGACAGGGAGTATGCATCAGCCATCGAGGAATGCTGCGATGGAGAAGGTCTGGTTATCCTCTCCGACGAAATTGAAACCCTGGACAATCGGAAGTCGTTACTAGATTTCCTTCTCGATACGAACCGTCTTGATATTGATGGTGACTTCAAGATTATCGGCTGTACCGTGTACCCGGAACAGGTTGCTAGGGAAGACTTACATCAGTGGACTACCGAATACGAGTTAGGGAGATTCGATAGACCAGAAGGGTTAGTTGAAGTAGCGAAGCAGAACTTTCCCGAAGACGCTGCGAAGGTCAATCTCGAAAAGGTTGCCCGGTTGTGTGAGGGATTTCCTGATACGGTAATAGCCATCTTTCACCTACTGGGTGAAGGAGTAATATCCTTGGATGAGGTGCCTGACCGTGATGAGGTTCTAAATATACGGTTCGGAAAGATGTATGAAGAGGCGGGTAATTACAAAGCTGCGCTGTCCATACTTGCCTTTACAAAAGTGATCTGGGACGATGAAAGGAAGCTTTTTGACGATTTCTATAGTGAACACGGGCCCGACACCTTTGCTCGGGCATTGAATAATCTTCAATCTCACGTTGCTCAAGGCAAAGACAGGGACGGGGAACAGGTAAGGATTTTCCGTTCACGTGAACTTTTTGCCATCTATCTTATCAAAAGATTCTTCCTCGAACAAGATGCCGAGGGCAATCTTACTGCCCTGGCAAAGATTGTTGCCAAGACATGGTCGGCTGTTCCTTTTCTCGAAAGGCTTCTCGTCTTTCAGGATGACGAGAGATACAAGGCAAAATGCGATCTCGCCATTTCAGTGCTGCTTGAGGAGATACAGAAACCAAGTTCACACACTGAGGCCCTAGTTTGGGCCATAAACACCTTGGACGAACATTATGCCCGCAGAGGTAACCTGCGTGGTAAAGTCAATTGGGAACAGCTGCAAGGACGTATAAAAGAAATTGATGACCCCAAAAACCAAGCAATCTGGTTGCACCAAATTGGCTTAGCACTTCAGAAATTTGGAGAGCTGGAGTTAGCCAATTTCTGGTTTAAACAGAGTTTTAGAATAATGAGGGAACTCGGCGACAATCTTGGTATCGCCATTGCTCTTGGTCAGTTGGGGAGCATAGCCCAGAATCAGGGTGACTACGAAGAAGCAAGAAGTTGTCACGAAGAAGCGAAAAAGATATTTGCGGTGTTAGGTAAAAAAAGGCACTTAGGTATAGCACTGCACCAACTAGGGAATATTTCTCAAAAAAAGGGGGATTACACTGAAGCACGTAAACTTTACAACCAGAGCCTTGAAATAAAAAAGGGGGTTGGAGATAGGTCTGGTATAGCATTAACCTTAGATGGGTTAGGATTGATTGCACAACAACAGGGTGATTATACCGAAGCGCTCTGCATGTATGTAGAAGCAAAAAAAACATTTGAAGAACTTGGGAAAAGAGGGCATGTTGCTACAGTCTTAAATCAGTTAGGGAGTTTAGCATATAGCCAAGGTGATTACAATGAAGCACACAGAATGTATTTGGAGAGCAAGAAACTTGAGGAAGAGCTTGGTGACAAGTCCGGCATTGCTAAAAACTTAATTGGATTAGGTAACATCGCCCATTCACAGGGCAATTACGAAGAGGCACGGAGGTTGTATGAACTAAGCCTTGAATTAAAAAAGGAGCTTGGCGACAGATCTGGCATAGCCTTATCCCTGCAAGGGTTGGGAAATGTTGCTTTGAGCCAGGGTGTTTACAATGAAGCTCGAAGCAAGTACGAGGAAGCAAAAAAGACATTTGAAGAGCTTGGAGAGAGAGGAAATGTTGCCAATATCCTACACCAATTAGGGAATATTTCCTATTTTCTAGGCAATTTCGAAGAGGCGAGGAATTTTTACGAACAAAGCCTTGGAATAAAAAAAGAACTGGATGACAAAACAGGCGTTGCACAGTCTTTAGGTCAGTTGGGGAATATTGCAAGAGCTCAAGGTAATTTAATAAAGGCTAAAAGGAAATATGAAGAAGCAAAAGAAATATTCGAGGAAATAGAGGAGAAGGGCCATGTTGCTGTTATTTATCATCAGTTAGGGATTATTGCTCAGGTTCAGGGTGATTATAAAGAAGCACGCAGGATGTATG
>WJJO01000105.1 GCA_014729665.1 Caldifarciminota bacterium | reverse complement strand
TCTGCCATATCTTTCACCATAGCCATGGCTTTCACCGAAGGGGCGGTGAAGTCTATTACGCAGAGTATCTTTTTGAACTTATTCATGATATCTCCTGGTTTTTATTTTCTGATCCGTCGCGCACGGTGAGGACCGGTATCGGGGAGAGTCTGACTACCTTCTCGGTTACCGAACCCATCAGCGTGCTTTTTGACTCATCCTCACCCCGCGTACCTATAACAACCATGTCAATGCCTTCATCCCTGGCGACCTTTGTTATGGCGGTTGCAGGATCGCCGTCGGTCACTATCGTGTTGACCTTTTCTGCATTCCCGATGGTCTTCTCGACCTCACTATCGAGTTTTTTCCTGATTTCGTCTATTACCTCCTGAAGGTAACGGCTATCCTTTTGAGATTCAGGTTCCCGGTTCGCTTCTCCTTTACTTGTACTTGAGGTTTTACCCAGGCGGGGCAACGCCTTTGCCACGATACTGGGAACCGGATCGACCACGTTGACTACATAAAGCTCTGCCGAAAGCTTTAAGGCAAGGTGTTCAGCCGTCTTCAAAGAATTCCTCGATGCTGAGCTGAAATCTAAAGGACAAAGAATCCTGCTAAAATCATTCATCTTTTCTCCTTTGCCGGAGGTTGTCGTATTTCATGTACCCCATTACCCAATTGATGCGGGCGGGGCCGCTAAACCCCGCCCTGACTATCCATCTCATACGGCCGCCAGCAGCTCTGGAGCCGCTTTCGCGGTCGCTGTTTATGGTAATGTGGGTCATGGATAGCTTTCCAGTTTCTGCAGTATGACGTTTTCCGTAAATCATTTCACTATTTCGACTTGGATTTTGCACTGGTCGTAGATTTCTTGCTCGATCCGGCTTCCTGTTTCTTACCGCTAGATTCATCGGATTTCGCCTTTGGTTTGGATTCTGTCTTATCTTCCTTCTCGGCAAGGAAACCCAGCACGTTGATGGTGGTTGATTTCAAATCGTTCCATGAGTTCTCAACCCCCTTCCTGATGCTTTCCCACCTTTCCACGTTGCGTTCCTTCTTCAACTTCCTCAGTTCATCCTGAACCTTTTCCCGCTTGACTCGAAGTTCCTCGGTGGGTTCGAGATACTTTAACTTGGCATCAGCCGCAGCCTGATCGGTCTTGGCAAAGATTGCGTCTATCTGGAAGTCTATCTCGTCTCGCTGTTGGTTCAGTTTCTTCATCTGTTTCTTTACCTTCTCGCGTTTTTTGCGCAGTTCACTCAGACCTTCAGGTTCGGCTGCCCTTACCTCTTCTGCGGCCTGTGCGGCCTTAGCACGGAGTTCTGATATCCGGGCGTCGACTTCCCTTAGCTGGGCCTCCATCCTCTCTATGTAGGCGTCTCTTGAGTTATTTGCCACAGGCACTCCTTTCCATGAATACTCACGGGTATTAAAATTACTCAAATCTGCCCTCTAGTTTTTCCAGGATAGAGGGCAAAGTGGTGTATTCCATGTCGCCCTCGGGCAGCCGCGCCGGCTGGAACGGGCCGTGCCGCCTTAAATCCTCGGCCAACTGGTTGGCCTTGACCCGGGCTGTGTCGAACGAGGGGTCATCGAACATGTCGCGGGGTCCCACCAGCTTGCCTTCTGCTAGCTGGAAACCAGCGGCCGTCACCCTTGGCGGGCCATCGAAGCGCGATGGGGTAGCGTCACAGAAGCTGACCGGCATCAAGGGCCCGTTGTGGGAGCCGCGCATCCAGCCGGGAACTATGTGAGGATAGGAGAACGCTTCCAGTATCTCACCCACCGCAGGCAGTCCTGCCTGACCGCGAACTATGAGAACCGGGTCGTCCTTGCCCACGTACTTGCCGGCTATCTTGGATAATTTCTGGGTGGAGGCCTCGGCCGCCCACAAACCGTCCTTGCGGTGTACCGATCTTATCACGTAGTGCTCCGGGCTTCCTATGAGACCTAAAAGGGTGTATATCTCCTCAGGGGTATTCAGCTTTACGGCTTTGCCGGTTTTAAGATCGAGCACCTCGAAGATGAATCCGTCGTGCATGTGAGGATCTATCACCAGTCCTGCGGTATTGAATGCATCTGCGAATATCTTGTAAAGATTGTAGTTCCATGCCCCGGGCGAGGTCTTGTCGGCCATGAAAACTATGACCGGGTCCGAAGGCCTCTCCTCGAAGGACATCTCCGCGGCACCCGGTCCCATCCCCTTGACGTTTCCCGAGAACGCGTCGGACAGGATATCCTGACCAGCGCCGTAGAGCTTTAGCTTCTTTGCGATGTCGGTTCCGGCCATGAATACGTCCCAGGCCAGCTTGTGAATCTCCTCGGCCTCAACGCCCTTCTGGTGTGTCATTATCAGTTGAAGATCGTCTCCGCAGGCTAATACCCTGGCATCTATTAGTTTGTCGTCCTCGACGGCCTTATCCAGCATCTCGCCTGCTTTTTCCATAACCTCGGGGTGTGAGGAGCTGTGGCCTACGAAGCCTCCGATATCTGCCTTGATGACAGAGAGAGTCAGTTTCATTTAAGCCTCCTTAAGTTCGAGCGAACGCAGCCGAGCCGCCTTTGCGGCCTTTTGTCGCAGTCCGCCGACCGAGAGGGCGCGTTCGGGCAGACGCGTGAGGACGCCTCAGGGCGCGACGCGCAGAGACCGAACGAACCAGCCGGCCAGATTCTCAATCCAGGTTGTGGTGTTATATAGGTAAGTGGTTTTTAACCGGTATCCCGGCAAAAACCCCTAGCTTGCGCTAGAAACCGACCTTAAGTAACCGGTCGGGGGAAAAAAGCCGAAGCTTTTGCTGACGCTAAAGCCGAATAAATACCTCTGATTCCAATATCGATAGAGTTCAAGGTTGTTACATTACTCTGCACTTTAGTCATGGAGATGTAGACGTCTTTTGCGTCTTCTTTGTCCACATTACCTTTGTTTTTTACCATAAACATCTATTAACACTATAGTCAAAAAAAGAAAGGTGTCAAGGTAAGTTGTTTGTAAAGGCAGCAAAGCGTTGAAAAACATGGGTTAACGGCGGTTCGGAAGGTCGTATTTTCGACCATTTTATGTTCACTTTTCTGCTAATTGTCAAAAAATATATCCTGGTTGGGCTCAATCCTGTAAATGACCCAGGGAGTCATTTACAATCACCACTATCGAATCATCCGTTCTTTATCTCGTCGGACTCAATCCTCCTTGCTTTGTCCCAGTTCCTCGACTCAAGCCCGCATATCAGATTGAAGGTTGCTGCAATAACCTGAGGAAACCACAACAGCATGTATGCCATGGTTGCAGTGATCCGGACCAGAAGGTCAGCAAATGTACACTTTTCTTCCCTCCGGAGGGTCATAACCATCTTAACCGAAAGGAATGTCGTTGCGAGAATCAGAACCAGTAAAGT
>WJJO01000006.1 GCA_014729665.1 Caldifarciminota bacterium | reverse complement strand
GATGAATATTCAATATCCTGTTATTAAATGCATCTAACGTAGCGGGACCTATCTTCTTCATGTAGCCTGCAAGTATCACCAGATCGACATCGTGGGATTTAAGGACGGCTAGTATTGCCCTGTCCAACTCTTCCGGGTCGGGATGGGTCTTGCCGCTCAGGTGACGGTAAGGAATACCTTCCTTCTTCGCCCTTCCGATTGCCCCGGATTTCGAGTTGTTGCTGATAACCACGCAGGACTCGGCATCCAGACGACCCTGCTTGCACGCATCAATGATAGCCTGCATGTTGGTGCCGTTGTGGGATGCAAGGAAGCCTAATCTCAGTGGTTTATCTATTCCCATTTATTTCCAGACCCTTGGGATTCATATCAAGCGTTATACAATCAATCCCTGAAGCCATACGGATGCCTATCTCATTTCGAAAGCTTTACCAGATAGCACCGGGTTTCACCTTCACCGAACGACGAACTCTTCCCCGCAACCAGAAACCCTTCAGGAATACTTGTAACCGAGTTGGCGACATCGTCCCCCTCTCCTCCCAGGGTCTTCTCCCACTGGTAATTACCGCCCTTGTCAATCTCTATAAGATATACGTCATCTGCCCCTTCTCCGAAAGATGCCGTCCTTCCGGCAAGAAGATATCCGGTATACCCTATCTTGACACCCGCATATCCCTCATCCTCGGCTGTACCGCCGAACAGCTGTTCCCAGAGTCTTCCGCCGTATTTATCCAGCCCCAGGGCATAGAGGTGCCCGCCTTCGGCCCTGTGGGAGGTGGTTCCGCCGAGGACGACGTATCCGTTGACAGTGGTTAGAACTACATCGTTCACCCAATCGTCACCGCCTCCACCGTAGTCATCATCCCACAATACATTACCGTCCTTGCTGATTTCCATAAGATAGATATCCAGGTCAGCGGTATCGGTTTTTCTTCTTGTCCCGATGATAACATAGCCGTTCTCGGATTCAATAACGGCGTTGCCGCTTTCTGAACCTTTACCTCCGTAGTTCCTCATCCATACGGTATCACCATCCGAATTAAGCTTGAGAACCAGAATATCGGTATCCTTTCCTTCGTATGAGTCGGTATAGCCTGTAACCACCAAATAATTATCCGTGGTTTCAATTATTCCTGCGGCCTCTTCCGAACCCTGCAAACCGTAGTTTCGCTGCCATAGCGTATCTCCCGAAGTATCGACCTTGATTAAATAAACGTCCCTTTGATCCGAATCTTCGCATCCCTTTGAGGTAAAACCGGCTAACATATAACAACTGTCCGATGTCGGAATGATCTCATATATAACATCCCAGTCCCCGCGGTTATAAGTCTTCTCCCACATCACGTTGCCTGCGGTGTCGGTCTTGAAAAGCAGGGCCGAACCCCGCTGTCCGGTTACAGATAAACCTGTAACGAGATAATCCCCGTCATAGTCCTGGATTACGCCCCTTGCCTCGGATCGATCCCCCAGACCGTAGGTCTTCTCCCACGCAACTTCCAGACCATAAGTAACGAGTACGCTAATCAAAACTAAAAGTGTAATACTTCTCAAATTTCCTCCTTGATTCATTACTTCCGAATCCATTATAATACCCCTTTAGCCGGGTGTCAAACACGGGTTAAATCAATAAACCTCCAGGTCCCTTCCGGAGACAACCTTCCCCGCATATCCCTTTCTAATCTCGGCAAGCAAGTCTTCATCCGAGGCTCCCCAGAACAACTGGTGGTATAGAACCAGGAATTTCGGTCTTGCCTTCTTCGCAATCTCCGCGAGTTGATTTGCCGATGTATGCACCGCTGTGTGGTATCGCTGCCATGCGGAAGGACGGGTGGCAAGACCCTTTAATGAGTAGACCTCGTGAACCAGGATATCGCATCCCTTTGCCTTCTGGATCATTAACTCGGTAGGAGCGGTATCGGCAGATATTACTATACTGCGGTCTGAGGTAACGAACTTGTATCCGTAAGCCTTCCACGATCCGTGGTCGACCGGGAACGCTTCGACTTCTAGGTTATCGTCGGAATATATTATTCCGGGTTCTGAAATCTCGTGAGTAATCGTCTTCCAACCTGTATCGTTGGAGGGCTGAAGCCCTTCGGAGCGTTCCCTGACATCCTCACTGTATGCCTTGAGGATATGTTCTGACATGTTTCTGGTCCCGGGCGGTCCCCAGACTTCGAGAGGCGTTGAGCGACCGAGAACCCAGGGCGTAAGTATAAGGTCGGGAAGACCTACGGTGTGATCCGAGTGCAGGTGGGTAAGGAAGACTCGGGTAAGGTGTTTTACGTCTAGTCCTGCCTCGACCGCCCTCCGCACCACACCCGGTCCGGCATCCACGATGTAAGGTGTTCGGTTGACTACCACAGCCAGGGCCGGTCCCCACCTATCAGGATCGGCGTTGGGTGTTCCGGTACCGAGGAGTATAAGTTTTGTTTTACTCATCGCTAATAATTCGATTATACTGTTCTCTGTAACATTTTAATCGTTCGATTAAAAACATTAGTGTAACCTACTGCCCCCTGAGTTTACGGGTTATCTCTGCAACGTGTTTGCCGTGCCTTCGGGCGTTTTCCAGTGTTTTCTCGTCCGGCGCACCAGCACAGGATGTTCCATAATGCCCGGTGGCGTCCATCGGGTCGCCCACGATTATCATCCCGTAGATGAGCATAGCCTGGATTATCGAAATGATGGTGGTTTCCTTGCCGCCCGAGGCGTCTGCTGAGGTTGCAAATGCGGCACCCGGCTTACCCTCCATCTTGCGCCGGGTCGAGATGAAGTCGTCGAAAACCTTCTTGAGCTCCGCTGCCATGGTTCCGAAGTACACGGGAGAACCGGCAATGACCGCTTCTGAGGCAAGAAAATCTTCCTCGGTCACTTCGGTCGTCGATTTCAACAAGGGCTCTGCGCCGTCGACGGTGAAAACACCCTGAACAAATGCATCTGCAAGTTTCCTGGTGTTCCCCGAACGTGAATGGTAGAGAACCAGAATCTTCATTCTACTCCTAATTTTTTTCAAGACTATATCTTATAAATATACTGCTGTCAACTTATCTCGGAAAGAGGTAAAACCTGGATGATTAGAATGTTATAATCACGTATCCCTGTTCTAAATACTTCGTCATCGATGCATGGCCTGACATCTCCTCGCATAAGGGCAGCCACTGCTCGGTTGCAGCCTCCAGCGCCCCGGTCTTTGCCGCACACGCATTGCACACGCAGTCTATTAAACCCATCTCCTTTACCTGCCTGTAGAGGTTCGATAGCGGCTTTGCAGAATCGGCAAGCTCGCTGATAAGTCTCATGGCCGCACCTTCCATCACTATCTTCACGTCGTATCCCTTCTGGTTCATCTCTAAAGCATTCAGCAGAACGTGGACGAAGCAGGTAACATCACCGTTGAACGCAAAAAGGGCTATCTTCTTTGCCATCTGGTCTCCTTTAGAATCCAGTCTATTCGGAAACCTAACCCTGTCAAGATAACCTAAAACTCGGTTTTTTCAAAAAGTAGCCTTAAGGTGTGTTTTTTAACACGTTTGAATTGTAAAACCCCGGTACCGTTTGTCATCAACACAATAGTTACCCCTTGTTCCGGCCAGCAGTAGAATAGGGAGAGGTAGCCCGGCCAGTTGCCCTCGTGGCCCCAGGCCTTGAAACCGTAGTCGTTGAGGAATACGACCCCGAGACCGTAGTTATCCTTTATATTAAGTTCAAGCATCGTATCCAGCATCGAAGAATGCTTAAAAAGCCTGCCTGAGAACAGGGCCTTTGAGAATGTATGAACGTCGAAGACATTGGAGATGAGTCCGCCGTCCGCCATGCCCCTTGCAAAACTCATATCCTGGACATCGTACGGCTGCCCCCAATGAATATCGTAGCCTGTTACAAAATCCTCCGGGGTATCCCCTGATCTTTCGGGATAAGTATTGTTAAGGGACAACGGTTCGATGATCCGCGCACGCAGAAGCCGGGAAAACGCAGAATCTGTGACCGATTCGAGGATTAACTGAAGCAGCAGGTAGTTGGTATTGGAGTAATGGTATCCGGTGCCCGGTTCGAAGTACGGCTTATGCCTTGAAGAGTAAGCTGTCTTAACCAGTTCCCGTGGCCCTCCCCCCTGCCAGGAAAAATCCCTGAGCGCCTTATGCCATAACCAGTTGTCGTCT
This sequence comes from Caldifarciminota bacterium, assembly GCA_014729665.1. Taxonomy (GTDB): domain Bacteria; phylum Hydrothermota; class Tepidihabitantia; order B3-TA06; family B3-TA06; genus WJJO01. The sequence continues at coordinate 493 of WJJO01000006.1, read as the reverse complement.
GTATAGTTATAGATACCAGATGTATGGTTGAGCAGCCGATGGACGGTTATACGAGATGAATACGGGATGCTGTCTGCAATGTCGGGAAGCAAGTCGACAAGATTTGCATCGAGTGTTACGGTTCCTTCTTCGAGGAGTTGGAGCGCCAAAACCGCAGTGAAGGTCTTGGTAATCGAAGCGATGCGGAACCGGTCGGATGCCTGAATCTGGGTTTCCGCCTCTATATTCGACAGTCCAGCCGAACCTATCCAAATGCTATCCGGTGTTTCGACCAGCATTACGGCACCGGGAAGCCCCCGCTTAACGGCCAGATTTAGTATATCCTGGTAGGATTTACACACCTGCCAGGCTTCTTCGCATCCGGGAAGGCTTAAAAGAATCATTCCTGCAAACAAGTGTCTTTTCAACAATCTTCTCATGTGGCTAATACTGAAAGTCCCGTCTCTTTCCGGCAGGCACTCCCGCCTGTCCCGCACGGTTAATATTTTTGCAT
>WJJO01000104.1 GCA_014729665.1 Caldifarciminota bacterium | reverse complement strand
CGTCAATTCAACCCATTAGATAGAAAACCCCTTGACTCTTTTAGGATGAGGCGTATTCTTATCTGAGTAAATAAATAATCTGAAGATGAGGAGGTTGATAATGAACCGAAAAATCTTGTCACCTGTAATCTTGGGTGTGTTGGTTTTTGCCCTCGCGCTGCCACTTGCCGCTCAACCTGATGATTTTCAAATGTTGAGCATCACAGAGGACGGCAAGTATTTTAAGTGCAGGTACGACGTCACTTACTGGGAGTCTGGAGAAGACTTCATTTATCTTTCATTCTATTATTATCCCTGGTCAGGTGAAGACAGCATCGACTACAGCATCGCCTATAAACTTCTCGAGGTAAACGGCAAGATAGTCGGTGTGAATCTTGTTGAACGGGAAGCGGAAACCGTTGTTGATAAGTCAGGGATAATTACCGCGCAGGTCGATTCCGATAACATAGACGATTTGGTTCAGTTCCCGAATCTGATTGCGGTAAGCGTTGTTGGAGCCACCGAAGAGGATTTGGCTAAGTTATCAAACTATGATAATCTGCGCGCTATAGACCTGGCATACACCAAGATAACTAATGACGGTCTTGCCGGCCTTGCCGAGTTGCCCGAACTCAGGGTTCTTAATCTTTCCTACACCAAGGTTTCAGACGAAGGCCTTCAGTATCTTTCGGAACTGGAAAACCTTCGTTCCATCAACCTGGAAAGCACCGAGATTACTAATGACGGCCTGGCATATCTGGAAGGACTTGATGAACTTAGGCACTTGAATCTGTTCCGCACCCCGGCGGGGAAGATGGAAGCGTTGGTTATGCGCGGCCAGCCTTACAAGGTCGGAGATGCGGGCACCTTCTCCCTTTCCAGGATGGATAAACTGACAGAACTTAATCTTCACGGTTCCGACATCACCGATGACGGTATAGATCAGCTGGTTTCCATGACCAATCTGCGGTTCCTGGACTTGAGTGCCACCAAGATTACCGACGCCTCCATTCAGGAACTGTCGAAGATGAATAATCTGCGGTACTTGGATATCAAGGGGACCGAGATTACTACCGCCGGGCTAAAAAGGCTGCGCAATGCCCTACCGGATTGCGAAATCAATTTCTACAGCGGGTCTTTGACCAAGGACAGAAGGGGATTGCTGAAACCATAACCGCTTACAGCTTGCCGCTGACCCCAAGGGGTATAATCACATAGGGGAGATAGAGGGGATTGGAGGACGGATCCTCCAGTCCGTCGTAATCATTCTTTTGACTTTAATATCTCCCGAACGAAAGGTTCAGCACCTCCGCATTCAGCGGCTGCCGCACGGCATGATGTTTTGCATTCGGAAAGAAACTCGCACTGCCTGCATATCTCGGGTATTTTATCTATGAACCTTTTCCGGACAGGGGAAGCCATGATTTCCCAGAAGTTTTTATCCCTTATGTTTCCGATTACCAGTGGTGAGTGATTGCACGGACGCATGTTGCCCATTGAGTCGATGGTCGGATAGCTTAACTCCTCACCCACCGAACAGAACCCGAAACCGAGATGGGGATAGTTTTTCATACTAACAAGACACACAGGGATGGGAATCGAGCAGCTTATCGGATATCTGTATCTAGCAGAGAACTCCTCGGCAACTGCAAGCATCTGGAGGACATCATTCGGTCCTAGCGACAGTTCCTCGAGATGCTCAATCCCCCTGCCCCCTGGATTGAAGCGGTTGAGCATGCAGCCGTGGATGCCGAGTTCTCGATATAACCGTAGCGTCTCAGCCAGCCTCGGGAGATTCTTCTTGGTAAGGACTAATGCACCAATCATCCTCGCCTTTGTCTTGAGCGCGGCCTGAATGCCCTCGACCGACCTGGAAAAACTGTCCCCGCATCCCTGCAGATACTCATGTTCTTCTGCCCTATCTGATAAGAGCTGTATCTCGAAGGTGTTGACCCCTGCACGGACTAGCCTGCGTGCAGACTTCTTATCGAGGGTCTGTCCGTTCGTAATCAAATAGACAGTAGCACCAGACAACGCCCCCTGCAGGATGATGTCGATGATGTCAGTGCGCAGCGTTGGCTCTCCGCCGCTTACCGTAAAGTTGTAAGGGCGTGCTTCGGCCAGGAGCTTGCCAAGTATCTCGCGCGTATCCTTTGGCGACAAATCGTCGTGTACTGTTTCAGGATGTTTGTGCCAAATGTTGTAGCAGAACCTGCATTTCAGGTTGCAGCGCTGTGTTGCTTCAAAGATTACGACTTGCTGGCGCTGCTCTTCAGTCAATTATTCCACCGTAGGGGAAACAATAATTTGTAGGATTCGTGAATCAGAGTCTCCGTCTGAATTGAATACTTGAGCAACGATGATGTGTTCACCCGCTGATAAATTACCGATGAATACCTTCGTCTTGAAGTATTCTCGTCTTTCGTTGCATTCTCCGTCACGTGGTTTGATTTGAACAGGTTCTGAATCATCAATGTAATACGTTGCTTTAGTAATGGGAAGTGACGTTTTTGAAACTGCCTTTATCTTTAGTGTAACCCATTTACTTCCATTCGTTGGATTGGGTGCAATACTTATTTTCTTAAATTGAATATAAGGTTCCGGTATTGTTGAAATCAAATAACAATCAACCATTGTTGTTAATCCGATGTCGCGTCCACCCTGTACTTGAATTTGATCTTCGGTATCATTTTCATTTGCGTTTATAGTTGTAAGTAACAAAAGGATTAGAGTAATTGAGAGAAGTTTGAACAATCGAAAGATGCCTTTCAGTCGACTCCGATCCTCGCATTCCGAAAAGAAATCAAAAAGCCGATTACCCATTAGACTTAGCCAGTTTGTAAACTTTGTCCTTGCCATCTACTCTTCCGGATCTGAAACTACGAAATCAATAGTACGGGAATCTATTCTGGCATCAGTAGAGAATAAAGAGATAGCTATCGTATATGTTCCGGCAGGTAAGTCTGCGATATGGATTTTATTCTTAAAGACTTCCCTCTTGCCGTTCAATTTGCCGTCGCGAGGTTCAAGCTCCGCATCCTTGTATCCCTGTATTGAATAGTAAGCTGATTTAATTGAGCATGTATCTTTATATGCCGCTCTAACCTTTAGTT
>WJJO01000103.1 GCA_014729665.1 Caldifarciminota bacterium | reverse complement strand
GTTTATATACAAGGGGGTAAAATGACAGCCCAGGCCAAGACATTAGAAAAGGATAAGAAGAAAAAAGGTTGGTTAAAATTTGGTAGACTTGCCTGGACCCTTTTTGTAGTTCTATTCCTTTTTAACTTTACCAAGAATCTGTTCTCCGACGTTGCCGGTAATGAAGCGGCTATTCCCATAATCTATTTTGTATTGTGGATTCTCTGGCTGGGAGTGGAGTTCTACCTTGAGGCCTTGTTCTATCAGTCCAGCCTGGTACCTGCCTTCAGCCCCTGGCTTAAAGCGGCTTTCGCAATCTATTACTACGGTTTGCAGGGGCTTGCGCCTTGGGATGCGTTCGGCGGAACCCAGATTCGCTTCCTGTATCCTTTTTTGAATATCCTTGGGTTTATTGTAATGGCGGCCGGGATTATTTTTCGAATATGGACATTGATTATTATTCGAAGAAGCAAAACCCCTAGAGAAATCCTTAATTCACGTCCGTGGAGGATTACTCGTCATCCCCGGTATATGGGTATGCTTTTAATCATGTTTGCAGCGCCTTTAGTCTTCTTTTCTCCCTGGGCGATGCTTGCCACCGTTATTGTGGGACTTCCAATATGGTACCTGTCTATACGATACGAGAAGCGCATACTTAAGGAGGAGTGGGGGCAGATGTATGAAGATTACTGTAAGAATACTCCTCTGCGTCCTTGCTTCAAGCGGTAGCTTCCTTTCCGGCTGTTCTAGTCGTCGTGTTTCTGGGGTTCAGAAGGGAGACGAACCTGCAAGGATCGTATCATTAATGCCAAGTCTTACGGAGATTACATTCGCTTTGGGGGAAGGGGGAAGGCTTGCAGGTGTCAGTAACTACTGCGATTATCCCCCGCAGGTCAAGGATATCCCGAAGGCCGGGGATTTAATAAACGTCAATCTCGAAAGATTAGTTCTTCTTGCCCCGGATATGATCCTTTTATCCTCTCCAACCCAGACCCATCTTGCCGGAGAACTCGCAAAATCAGGATTCAGGACAGCCATGTTCCCTGATCCGACCGATCTGGAGGGTGTGTTTACACAGATTCAGGCCCTGGCAGATACACTCGGTGTCCCCGATAAGGGAAGGATGCTGGTCGACAGCCTCAAACAAGAGCTGGCTTCTATTCCTGCAATTGATAGCCTTTCCCTTTATTTAGAGATATCCTCGGATCCCCTGATGACCGTGGATGATGGTTCCTATCTTACCGATGCGTTTGCAGAGTTAGGTTTGTACAACATCTTCTCCGATTATTCAAAAGGGTATGCGGTTATTAGTCCTGAAAAGGTTGTGATTCGCTCTCCCCAAGTGATTTTTTTCTTGTATCCGGATGCAGTCAAGTCCGCCTCAGGACGGATGGGCTGGGGCGATTTGCCTGCCGTAAGGGAAGGATTGGTTTTCGACGATCTCCCGGTAGATGAACTATTAAGACCCGGACCGAGGTTGATTGGGGCCCTTAAGACAACCTCTTCTATCATCCGAGATGCGCTATAAACTCGGCTGGATCACACTCCCGCTTTTACTTACGGGATTAATCATACTCGCCTTATTCATTGGAGAAAGGTCTGATGCGGCAGTCGATACTCACAGTATCACTATTCTATTCAAACTTCGTATTACCAGAATCCTTCTGGCTATATTCGCCGGGGGTGTTCTGGCCGTGGTAGGAGCGGCGCTCCAGGGCCTTTTGCAGAATCCACTTGTCGATCCCTACATAATCGGAACATCTTCGGGCGCAGGCGTCGGGGTTGCGCTTTCGGTTATGCTGGGCTGGAGTACTGCCCTGGGTTTAACACCCGTTATCGGGCATTCGATATTCGGGTTTGCCGGCGCTTTAGCCGCACTTTTTTTAGTCTACGCGCTTGCACGCATTCGAGGCAAGTTCTCGCGGCTTTCCCTGATACTTGCAGGCGTAGCCGTTGGTTTCGTCGGTTCAGGGATAATAACCGTACTCATAGCATTTGCCCGTAACGAGGGCTTTCAAAGACTCATCTACCTTTTAATGGGGGACGTAAGCGGGAAGTGGCTGTCTGCACCGGAAACACTCGCACTAGGTATAGGCGGCTTAATATCCATCGCAGGATGCATCTGGCTTACCGCAAGGTGGCGTTCCCTCGATGTCGTATCGACCAACATAGAAGCCGCAGAATCTATAGGGGTCGATACCCAAAGGCTTACCGTTGAGGTGTTTCTCATATCCTCGCTTCTCGTAGGCCTTGTCGTATCTTTCGTAGGGGCTATAAGCTTCGTTGGTCTGATAGTCCCTCATATAGTACGGTTCATCTTCGGCCCAAGGCATTCCAGGGTTCTTCCGGCAAGCTTCCTTGCAGGCGCAATCCTGCTTCTTGCCGCAGATATAATCTTGAAGGGAATTAATCTTGCCACAATCGATATGCCAAATCCCGTAATCCTTCCCCTTTCGGTTGTTACCACCCTAGTCGGGGTGCCTGTTTTCCTCTACCTTATGCGCAGGAGAACCTCATGACCCCCCATAACACACCTCCACCTCCTCACTCACCCCCTGATGCCTTCGGTTTTCAAGTTAAAAACGTATCCTTTTCGTACGCTCAGAAGCTTTTGTTCAAAGATCTGTCGGTAACCATCGGCTGCAGGGAGTTCTGTTCAGTCGTCGGTCCTAACGGTGCCGGTAAAAGCACCTTTCTCAAGCTCCTTACGAGGCTCCTGGAACCCCAGGTGGGCCAGATACTTCTCGCCAACCAACCCCTTGCCGATTACTTACATCGGGACCTTGCCCGCAAGATTACCTATGTTCCACAGGAGAGCTTCTTTGCCTGGGACTTCACCGTTGAGGAAACCGTACTTCAGGGCCGTTACTCTTATCTCAGGCCGCTTGAGCGCTACCATTCCTCAGACTTCGACAGGGTGCACGCGGCCCTTGGACGTCTGGGTATCGAAGCCCTGGCCAAGAAGGGTATTAACAACATCAGCTCCGGAGAAAGACAGCTTGCCGTTATCGCGCGCTCTCTTGTTCAGGAACCTTCGATTATCCTACTTGACGAACCACTCAATCATCTCGATCTTGCTCATCAATACCAGGTTTTATCCCTGCTTACCGAACTTAACTC
>WJJO01000102.1 GCA_014729665.1 Caldifarciminota bacterium | reverse complement strand
GGTTGGGAAGCTGCCAGAGAAGTTCGGCGAATCGAGCTTCAACCTCGGATAGCCGCTTATCCGTCTGTTTTGTCTTTCTCTTGAGTTCCCCGGTTCTGGCAATTGCATCCGATGCTTCTTTGCCCTCGCGCTTGAGTTGCCCTATCGACTCGGAGGCCTGTTTCAACTCGTGGCGAAGCTTGTCGCGTTCGACCTGCAGTTCCCTGCGCTTCTCGTCTACGGTAAGCAACTCATCTACCGAAACAGGGCAATTCCGCCGTGCCAGAAGTCTGCTTATCTCATCAGGATTCTCACGTATCATCTTCGGGTCAATCATATAATATGATATGGCAAGGTATTGTGTTGTCAACTGTTACGGGATTTGAAGACCAAAAGATTGCAGATTGAAGATTCGACCGTGCGATGATGCACAACCCTGTGTCTCAGTGCCTCTGTGGTTTTTTACCCGTCCCTCAGAATCGTGCCTGCAATCTTATTAAGGCATTCCCTTAAGATTAACGCTTCAGAACCTATACGTGATAGCAAGTCCTATGCGTTCCCTCGAGGGCTCAACACTCAAACGCTGGGCGTCTTTGAATCCGTAAAGGTGGGCGTCCACGTATGCGTCGGCTACAGCGTAAACGATTACAGCGCCGGTAAAGAAGGCGAAGTTGTTGCGTTTTGAACGGGCTTCGTCCCTTGTCGTATCTGTTGGGATAAGGTCCTCGAAATCCTGGTGAGCCTGCCAGGTCAGGTACCCGAGTGTTATCTCGCCGCCGGCTATTAGGACACCCTTGATGTAATGGCCGGTGTAGAACTGACCGCCTCCGGGGATCAGGACTGATAGTAACATGGCGGTCTTAACCGATTTAGTCTTCTTGCCGGGTGTCGTATCCTGAGGCGTAGTGTCGGCAGCTACCGAATCAACAGCAGGAACAGGTTCGGTAGAAATGGGAAGGTCAGGCCCTCCCTCTACCTCAACGCCTTCCTCGGTCTGTGCATAAAGATTTGCGGATAACAGTATGCACAGCATACCCAGGATGAATAATGTGTTTTTCATGGCACTACTATGGTCTGAGCATTAGGCAGTATTGAAAGCCTCATCTCCGAAAGCGGGGTGTCGGACATCTCACCGTCTACGTGGTAGTAAACCTTGCGTGAGAAGGCAACCTTCATCCGCTTGAATCGGTGCATGCTGACAACGTCGGTAACCTCAACGTGTCTTCCTTTTGTCGATTTCGGGATAAGGAACACGAATCGCGTCTTGGAAATCTTACGAACAAGGCATAAGTCAAGCTCACCGTCGGTAATGTCCGCTGAAGGTGTAAGCATGAACATCCCGCCGTGATAGCGTCCGTTGCCCACCGACACGGTCATTACCTCGAGTTCTATCCTTTCCCTGTCAGTCTGAACGGTTACCTTAGGGGACCTGAACCTTCCCAGTGTTTTCAGAACCGAAGCCAGATAACCCAAATCGCCCTTTATTGAAGATTCCTGCATCCCCTTGGCAACGTCGGCATCGAAACCGGAGCCGAAGATATTAATGAACAGACGGTTCTGGACCTTGCCTACATCGACTCGACGAAGACTGCACTTTTCGAGGTAGCGTTCAGGCGGCGTGAACTCAATCCCTGCCGTCCTTGCAAAATCGTTTCCCGAACCGGTAGGTACCACCCCGAGCTCAACATCTGCACCGTTAAACGCATTAAGTGCATGGTTCATGGAGCCGTCCCCGCCCACTATGACCAGTCGGTCGACTTCATCGTGAAGCGCCTTCTTTGTCTTTTCTGCAATCATCCCGTGCTCGGGACAAACCCTTACGTCCAATCCCTTCCCTTCAAAAAGACTCGACCAGCGCTTGGCGGTCCTGCCCTTACCCGCCGAAGGATTAACAAGGAACCGTACCTTCATGCCTTATCCATCCGCCCTTACGGTTATGAGTATAAATCCTAGCATGTCAGTTTCCCGGTTATCTTACCTGCATAACGTATATTTCGACCCGGCGGTTCTTGGCCCTTCCCTCAGCCGAGGAGTTCTGGGCGGCAGGTCGTGCCGCTGAAAGCCCCGCAGGAAGGAGCCTTGTATAGTCTACACCCTTTGCAAGGAAGTAGCGGGCAATCAGTGCGGCCCTGCGGGCTGTGAGTTCCCAGTTGGAAGGGTAGATATCCTTTAGTGAATCTCCGACCCTGACGTTGTCGTCGTGGACCATGATTATTATATCTCCGGCGGTGGATTTCAAGGCAGGAAGCAGCTTGTCCAGTTCCTTCCTTCCCGATGCGGTAATCTCAACGCTCTTGTCGGAGGGAAACAGTATATCGGCGGGGATTGTTGCAATCAGGGTTCCGTATCCGGTTGTCGAATCCGACCTCATAACGTGCAATGTCGTATCCGAGGTTGATGTATCGGACGGAAAGGTAACCGACCCGCCCTCCAGGGCTGCGACCTTCTGGGTCCACATCTTTATCTCTTCAGCTTGTTCTCGATACCCCCGCTCGAGCGGGGCATAGAATATAAAGTAACCTGCTATACCTGCCGCGGCGAACAGCAGAGCAAGTATCCAGCCAACGTATCTCATTCGAGACCCTCCTGTAGTTCGCGCAAACGCGCTATCTTTGTCTTG
>WJJO01000005.1 GCA_014729665.1 Caldifarciminota bacterium | reverse complement strand
TTACCGTGGTTCTGCAGCTGAACAAGTCGTTTAAGCCTCTTGAATACTTCCTTTCCCGGGCCGTGGTTTCCGAGCTGTCAGGGAACACCCCCCGGGAACTGATAAAAGAACTGTGCACCTCAGTCTCCCAGGTTGACCACAGGTTCAAGATTGCGCCGACCTTCGCCAGGGTGATGGAAAGGGAGATGGAAATACACACCGGCCTGGAGATGGGCGTAGCCGTTCCCCACGCTGCCCTGCCCTGGCTTTCAAAACCGGTTTTCACCTTCGGAAGGTCACTCAAAGGCGTTGACTGGAATACCCCTGACGGAATGCCTGTAAGACTGGTTTTCCTCATCTTCACCCCCGATCCCGACGCCGATGAAAACCAGGTCAGGATTCTGGCTGCTATTGCACGTGCAACAAGCAAAAAAGACGTCCGTGAAAAACTAATTAAGGCTGAAAGCAGGCCGAATCTGGTCTCCATCCTGGAGTCGGAGCTGGGCAGTCAGAAGATTGCACGGGTGTAATCTATGTTTTTGTTCCGGCGCTCATCATCGAAAGACCATCGATTATTCCGTTCCCCCTCCCGTTACCAAACCGTTCGGCGTTTATTGACAACCCTTCGATACCGATTATAGTTGGCCGTGAGCACTCTTTCTGAACACAACCTGCTCATCTTTCTTTTACAGCTGGTTATACTCCTTTTTGCCGCCCGTGGGGCAGGCGAGTTGTTCCGCGCCCTTAAACAGCCTGCCTTGATCGGTGAAATACTGGTAGGTGCCGTCTTCGGGCCCACTATACTTGGAAGATTCCTGCCCGGGGTGCACGGTTGGCTTTTCCCCAACAACCCCCTTCAGCATTCCATGCTGGAAACGGTATCGTGGCTGGGTATCTTCTTTCTCCTGCTTGCGACCGGTTTCGAGGTTAATATAGCAACGGCCTGGAAGCAGAGGCGCTCTGCCCTTTCTGTAGGTGTCATCGGGGTTCTCATACCGATGGCTATGGGTATAGGGCTGGCCTTCCTGCTGCCGGATAAATTCATAGTCGCACCTGACCGCAAGCTGATTTTCGTTCTTTTCCTGGGAACCGCGGTAGCCATATCGGCAATGGCGGTCATCTCACGTGTACTGCACGATCTGGATATCCTTAAAACCGACATAGGTGCCACCATCATATCCGCGGTTACCGTAAACGACGTCCTGGGCTGGGTGGCATTCACCATAGTCCTGGGTCTTGCCACAGAGCAGCGTCTTAACTGGCTGGCAGTGTTGAGGATTTGCGGCGGGGCTGTCCTTCTGATAGCCTTCAGTCTTACCCTGGGGCGCAAGCTGGTGCATAAGGTGGCGGGATGGATTAACCGCAGCAAGCTTCCCAAACCGGGAGCGATTCTTACCTTCATCGTACTGCTTGGGGGCCTGTTCGCAATAATCAGCCAGGCAATAGGCATACATGCCGCCCTCGGTTTCTTTTTTGCAGGGGTGATGGCCGGAGACACCCATGAAATTTCAGAAAACACGCGTCAGACTATCACCCAGACCATGTATGCTGTGTTCGTTCCCCTGTTCTTCATAAGCATAGGACTCAGACTCGATTTCGTGGCCAACTTCAACTTACTTGCAGTATTATCCATAACCGCGGTGGCCATTGGGGGAAAACTCGTAGGCGCCTGGGCGGGCGCCAGGCTATCAGGTATCCGAGGACATGATTCCATCGCCATAGGGGTGGTCTTCATTCCGGGAGGGGCTATGGAGATTCTTATCGGTGTACTTGCCCTGGAATTCGGACTCATAAATCTGGTGCTTTTCGAGGCCATAGTGGTGGCGGCTATAGTTTCATCCATACTCGTCGGGCCTCTGCTATCCATCGTCCTCAGGCTCAGAAAGGCGTTCAACACCCTGGAGTACTTCCTTCCCCAGGCGGTCATATCCGAGCTTTCCGGTGACACCCCACAGGAGCTCATCGGAGAGTTGTGCTCCTCCATCTCCGATCAGGATCAGATGCCTCAGGCCGAGCCCGCTTGCGCTTTGGTGATGGACAGGGAGGAGATAATAGGTACCGGAATGGAGAAAGGGATTGCGATTCCCCATGCACGTCTGCCCGACCTTACCGAGCCTGTATTCACCTTCGGACGCTCGCTTAAGGGTATCGACTGGAATACTCCTGACGGTCTGCCGGTGAAACTGGTTTTCCTTCTGCTCTCTCCCGTCCACGAAAAGGATAAAGCCGACGTTCAGGTCAATATACTTGCCTCTATTGCCAGGGTAATGTCAGATCACAGGATTCGCAAACAGATGCTGGATGCCCCCGACCGGGAGGGTATGCTGCGGGTCTTCGAAGCCGCCCTCCGCCGGGACCGGATGCGTCACGCCGGACGCAGGTAAACTTCTTTCCCAAGGGAGACTGTCGGTGATGTTCAACTATCCGCAGATTGACCCCTATTTCTAAAAAGAGGGTATTTTTAAGTTCTTTCCTTACGTTGTTTACATCTCCGAGTTTTTACCGCTCTGCGTCTCTGTGCCTCTGTGGTGGCTTTTTTTGAGAACCGTCAGGGTCTACCCCGATTCAAGATGAGTGCCGGATTATTCCCCTTCGATCTCTTCTTCCAGGCTGAAGGTAAATGTCAGAACGCCCTCCACCTTGACAGGTGCGCCCGAGACGTGCTGGGGCGGGTTGAACTCGAACTGTAATGCTGCCGCTTTTGCAGCCTCGTCGAGTTCGGCGTAGCCCGAGCTTACCAGAACCTCGGCTCCGGAAACCTTCCCGTCCTTCTCTATCATGACATTGACGATTACCGTGCCCTCGTAGCCCTTCTCCTGCATCTCGGTGGAGTAGTCGGCCTCAACGGTCTTTGTTACCTCAAGTGGCTTTATCTCGGGGGTCAAGTAAAGATTGGGGGCATCGGTACTGTCAACCTCGGGTTCGTTCTCATCCTCGGTTGATGCATCGGCAGTGGTGGACACCTCAGACTCATTCTTTCCATCACCGGGAAGATTGAAGTTGAACGGTATAGCTACCCAGACCTTGACGGACTTACCTTCATGTTCGGCAGGTGTAAACGTCCATTCCCGGGCGGCATCCAGGCCTTTATTGTCAAGTATCTCGTAGCCTGAGCTTTTAATAAGCTTTGTTTCAGCGATTGTACCGTCGGTGTCGACAAGGGCCTGAACGATCGCTGTGCCTTCTTGGCCTTTTTCCCTGGCCTCTTCCGGGTAGCGGGGTGTAGATTGAGTTAAGGGAATAGGTTTCTTTTCGACTAAATAGAAGTCAACCACATCGTTATCCTGGGCAAAAGCTGATGCAGCAAATGCTAGCAAAACTATCACAAGGACTGCACTTCTTTTCATTCAAACCTCCTTGGTTTATCGTCTTGTATTAGTTTAACCGTTTTGCAGGTATCGTCAACGATTAATCCTAATTATTCTACTGGAACGTCAGCTGGATGTTTTTCTGTTTCAGCCCAATCAATCCTTTCGCTTCTTTTAGCATAATACTCAAACTCGTCGGCAGGACAAAGGTAGAATGCC
>WJJO01000101.1 GCA_014729665.1 Caldifarciminota bacterium | reverse complement strand
GGATAACCGGATAGTGAATAATGAAATTCTCGCTCGATACCGCGGCGAGGTAGTTGTCGTGTCACCGGATAAGATAGATTATGTTCTTTACTCACCCAAACAGATTTTCTCGCCCTCGACGACCCTTATTCCATTCCTGGAGCACGACGACGGTGACCGCGCACTTATGGGTTCGAATATGCAGCGTCAGGCCGTACCCCTGGTTACAACCGAGATGCCGCAGGTTATGACCGGAGTCGAGGAAAAGGTCGCTTTTAAGGCGGAATCGGTGATTGTTACTGAGGATTCAGGCCGGGTTGCTTACGTTGACGCCCGACGGATTCTTCTGCAGACCAAGGGGGGTATAAAGGAGTACCTTCTGCGCAATTTCCAGAAATCCAACCAGTATACATGTATTCATTTCCGTCCCAAGGTCAGACCCGGGGAGGCTGTAAAACGAGGTCAGATTCTGGCCGACGGTCCCTCTACAAATGAGGGTAAGTTAGCCCTGGGTAAAAATATCCTTGTTGCATTTATGCCTCTATGGGGCTATAACTACGAGGATGCAATCGTTGTCTCCGAAAGGGTTATCGTAGACGATAATTTCACATCGATTCAGGTACTGGAGTATGAGATAGAATCACGTGAGACAAGACTTGGTCCGGAAGAGATAACCCGCGATATTCCCGGGGCGTCGGAGTCCGACCTTGTCGATTTAGACGAATTCGGGATAGTCCGTATCGGAGCCGAGGTAAAACCGGATAATATCCTTGTGGGTCGAATTACCCCCCGCGGTGATACGGAGTTGACGCCCGAAGAGAGATTACTCAGGGCCATATTCGGAGAGAAGGCGACTAATGTAAGGGATACCTCCCTCAGGGTAGAACCCGGCGTTTCGGGTACGGTTATAGGATGCAGGATACTGACCCGCAATACCCAGGATCCGCTTGCTCGAAGGGTAATCGATGAACGCAGGGCCGGTACCGAGAAACGCATCGAGGATCGTCGTCACCTGCTTTTGGTTCAGCGAGCCTCAGAACTTTCCAAGATTCTTTCAGGGCAGAAACTTGTCTCTCCGATTGTAGACAAGCGGGGCAAGGAAGTCGTTCCTAAAGGCAAGGTTGTTACAAAGGAGGTATTGGGGGGATTGGATTTTGATAGACTCAAGCTTGCTTCGGTGAAGCTTGCAGATAAGGAAAAGACGGCAAGGTTCTCAGAGATACTTGAGAAAACGGCCGCTACCCTTGTAGAACTTGAAGATGAACTCAGGGGACAACTTGAGAACGCCTCTCGCGGAGACGATCTTCCTCACGGCGTTCTGAAGTCGATTAAGATATATATTGCACAGAAACGAAACCTCTCGGTAGGGGATAAGGTTTCCGGTCGCCACGGTAACAAGGGGGTGGTTTCCAAGGTTCTGCCCGTTGAGGACATGCCGTATCTACCCGACGGCACTTCGGTTGACGTGGTACTCAATACGTTAGGTGTACCGTCCCGAATGAATCTGGGTCAGATACTGGAGACAACCCTGGGATACGCCGCCCGTCTTCAGGGTTACCGAGCGATTTGTCCGGTTTTCGATAGCGCTACAGTAGAGGAGATAAAAAACGAACTCAAAAAAGCCGGGTTACCTCGTTCGGGAAAGGTGAAACTACGAGACGGTCGTACAGGCGAAGAGTACGACGGTGAAGTAACGGTTGGTTACATGTACCTTATGAAGTTGATCCACATGGTCGACGACAAGATTCATGCACGGTCTACGGGAAACTACTCATTAATTACACAGCAGCCCCTGGGCGGGAAGGCCCAGTTCGGTGGTCAGCGTTTCGGTGAGATGGAGGTCTGGGCGCTTGAGGCATACGGCGCGGCCCATACCCTGCAGGAGATGCTAACCATCAAGTCCGACGACGTGGAGGGACGCAATGCCCTTTATGAGGCATTAATCAAGGGTAAGAATCCTCCACCTCCGCATATGCCGGCGAGTTTCAACGTACTTGTCAAGGAGTTGCGTGGACTTGGGTTAAATTTGATCCCATTAAAGGAGAAGACAAATGAATCCTGATCGAGTCGAAGGTTGGGATTTTAACGCCCTAAAGATTCAGATAGCCTCTCCTGAGGATATAAGAAGCTGGTCAAGGGGAGAGGTCACAAAGGCCGAGACGATAAACTACCGTACGCAGAAACCTGAGCGCGACGGGCTTTTCTGCGAAAGAATCTTCGGTCCTGTTAAGGATTACGAGTGCAGTTGCGGCAAGTATAAGAAGGTTCGCTACCGGGGAATCGTGTGCGATCGCTGCGGTGTTGAGGTAACTACCTCCGCGGTCCGTCGTGAACGCATGGGACACATCGAACTGGCAATACCGGTTGTACATCCACTTTTCTATAAGGTTCCCCCATCCAAGATAGGGAAACTACTCAACCTATCGGCAGGACAGATCGAAAGTATAATAAACTACGAAGCCTACGTAGTACTTGAATCGGGTAACTCTTCACTCAAAAGGCTTTCCCTCATATACGACGAGGATGAGTATCATGAGGCGACCGCCAAGTTCGAGGCCCTTAAGGCGGGTATGGGTGCGGAATCTCTTCAGGCATTACTTAAGGAGATTGACCTTGACGATCTGTCAGCCGAGTTAAAATCCCGTATCAAGCATGAGGTTTCTAAAAGGAGAGCTCTGCTCGACAGGCTAAAGATAGTTGAGGCCTTCCGTCAATCCGACAACCAGGTTGAGTGGATGATACTTGAGGTAATACCCGTGATTCCACCGGATTTGAGGCCTTTGGTGGCCCTCGAAGGCGGTCGTTATGCGACCTCCGATATCAACGATCTTTACAAAAGGGTTATTGTCCGCAATAATCGCCTCAAACACCTGATGTCGATAAAGACACCTGAGATTATCCTCAAGAACGAGAAACGGATGCTCCAGGAGGCGATAAACGCCCTTTTCGATAACGAACATCTCGCAAGACCGGTTCGCGGAAGGGGTAACCGGCCGCTTAAATCCCTTTCTGAGACCCTGCGAGGTAAGCAGGGCCGATTCCGCCGCAATCTTTTAGGAAAACGTGTCGACTATTCGGGACGTTCGGTAATAGTGGTCGATCCTCATCTGCGGCTTAACCAGTGTTCGCTTCCCAAGGAGATGGCCAAGGAACTTTTCCGTCCGGTAGTTCTTCAGAGGCTTGAGGAACGTAAAACCTCCTCTGAACGCAGCGCCAAGGAACTTTTCCGAATGGAGGCCCCGGAGATGTGGGAGGCCCTGGAGGAGATCGTTAAGATACACCCTATACTCCTAAATCGCGCACCTACACTGCACCGTGTTTCGGTTGAAGCCTTCTTTCCCCGTCTCTGGGAGAACAGGGCCATAGGCATCCATCCACTGGTATGTCCTCCGTTCAATGCGGATTTCGATGGCGATACAATGTCTGTTCACGTGCCATTTACGCCCGAGGCTATACTTGAATCCTCCGTACTCTTGCTTTCATCCAACAATATACTATCGCCTGCCGACGGCAAGCCTTTAATGGTTCCGGGGCAGGATATGGTTCTTGGTATCTATTACCTTACGAAGATGAGATTGAGTAATGCAAAGGACCATAGACCGTTGTACGATAGCTTTGAGGAACTTCACGTCGCTTACGATGAAGGCAGCCTGGATTTGTTCGATGAGATCGATTGGCTGCATCAGGGCAGACGTATCCATACAACACTCGGGCGTGCTTTCCTTAATGAAATACTCCCGGATGAACTGCGGTTTGTAAATAAACTTCTTAACAAGAAGGGTATCGTAAACCTTGTGGATAGATGTTTCAAGCTGTTCGGATTTGAGCGTGCCGCAGAGCTTCTGGATTCGTTGAAATACCTGGGATTTTACTATGCGACCAAATCCAGTACATCTATCGGTATCGATGATGTGATTGAGCCCCATAAAAAGGATAAAATCATCGGTCGTGCTATGAAAGAGGTAAAACGGTACTACCAAGCCTTTGAAAAGGGAGTTATTACCGAACGTGAAAAGTACAACAATGTGGTTAACACCTGGGTTAATATTTCCTCTGAACTTTTAGACAGGATGATGGATGACCTTACATCGGATCAGGAGGGCTTTAACTCCCTGTTTATGCTTATCGATTCCGGTGCACGAGGATCAAAGGATCAGGCGAAACAGCTTGCGGCAATGCGGGGATTGATGTCACGGCCTTCCAGGCGTCTGACCGGCGAAGAGGTGATCGAACGACCGATAATAAGCTCTTTTAAGAACGGTCTTTCGGTTATCGAGTACTTCCTTTCAACCCACGGTGCTCGTAAGGGTTTGACCGATACGGCTCTTAAGACAGCGGAGGCAGGTTACCTTACCCGCCGCCTTGTGGATGTTTCCCAGGATGTGATAGTAAAAGAGGATGACTGTGGAACCATCCTGGGGGAAGAGGTTTCCGCCCTTCGCGAGGGTGGGAAGGTTATGGAGAGTCTGTCTGAACGAATTACCGGTCGTATCGCACTTCAGACGGTTATATCTCCAATCACGGACGAGACCCTTGTTTATGCCGGAGAGGAGATAACCGAGGACAAGGCTGCCGAGATAGAGCAGGCCGGGATTGAGTCGGTCAGGGTTCGGTCGGTTTTGACCTGCGAAACCCTGGGCGGTGTTTGTGCCCAGTGCTACGGCCGCAATCCGGCAACCGGAAGGATGGTGGAGATTGGTGAAGCCGTCGGTATAATGGCGGCTCAGTCTATCGGTGAACCGGGGACTCAGTTGACCCTTAGAACCTTCCACTACGGTGGCGTGGCTCAGAGAACCGCAGAAGAGACCAGTGTTCAGGCTAAATTCGACGGCAAGGTAAGTTTCGGCAAACTTGACATCGTTGAACGTGATGACGGTTCAAAGGTGGTTGTAGGCGATAAGGGTTCGATGGGACTGGTTTCCGAAAAGCGTAAATCGACCTTTGCCGTTCCCAGAGGGTCTTTGCTGAGGGTCGAAGACGGACAGGAGGTAAGTGAAGGTGTAACCCTTTTTGAGTGGGAACCTTACGTTATTTCCATCATTGCCAGCAATCCCGGGAAGGTTCACTACGTGGATGTGATTCCCGGGATAACCCTGCGAGAAGACGTAATCGGGGCAACCGAGAGAAAACAGATGATAATCGTTGAGGATCGTGAGAAACGTCGTCATCCTCAGATACAGGTGAAGGATCCCAAGGGGAAGATTCTCGAAAGCCACGAGCTTCCGGCTGGGGCATACATCCTGGTTGAGGATTCATCCGAGATACACGCAGGGGAAACCTTAGCCAAGTTCCAGAGGGATATCGGAAAAACTACAGATATTACCGGTGGTCTGCCTCGAGTATCTGAACTTTTTGAGGCCAAGCACCCCAAGAATCCTGCGATTATTGCAGATATCGATGGCGCTACAAATGTCACACCGCCTGAAGAAGGGGTCAGAAAACTCAAGGTTATTTCCGATTCCGGTACGATCAAGGAATACAAGATACCATACGCCAAGTATCTTCTGGTTGACGATGGAGGATACGTCAGGGCCGGAGATAAACTTTGCGAGGGTAACATCGATCCTCACGATATTCTCCGTGTAAAGGGGCGTATGGCGGTGATGGAATACCTGACAAATGAGATACAGGAAGTCTACAGAATGCAGGGTGTTAAGATTAACGACAAGCACATAGCGCTTATCGTAAGGCAGATGCTTTCCAAGGTTAAGATAGACGATCCCGGAGATTCAGTCTTTGTCGAGGGTGAAATCGTCGAGAAACAGAATATACAGGAAACCAACGATAAGCTCCGTTCCGAAGACTTAATCCCTGCAACATTCCACCCTATACTACTGGGTATAACCAAGGCTTCACTAACCACCGACAGTTTCTTTGCCGCCGCCTCCTTCCAGGAGACTACCAGGGTTCTTTCCAGGGCGGCCGTAGAAGGCAAGGTGGATAAGCTTACAGGACTTAAGGAAAACGTAATAGTAGGTAAACTGATTCCGGCTGGAACCGGATTCAAAGGGTTTGCCGACTTGAGATTCAATAAGAAAGAAGAATCATCCGCAGAAGAACAGGATGATGAAGAAATACAACAAACGGAGGCCGGATAAAGATGCCGACAGTTAATCAACTGGTTCGACACGGCCGAAAGATGCCCAGGAAAAAATCCTCCACCGCGGCACTCGAAGGTAATCCTCAAAAAAGAGGGGTATGTACAAGGGTATATACCACCACACCGAAGAAGCCTAACTCCGCGCTTCGAAAGGTTTGTAAGGTCAGACTGACAAACGGTTACGAGGTTATTGCTTACATCCCCGGTGAAGGACATAATCTTCAGGAACACTCCGTTGTACTCATTCAGGGTGGGCGAGTAAAGGACCTGCCCGGGGTGCGCTACAGGGTCGTCAGGGG